>DATLLB010000439.1:0-8223 GCA_035538075.1 Enhygromyxa sp. | reverse complement strand
CCTCTTGCGAACCGCTGGGCTCGTGCACGGATGACGCGACGGCATTCGACGGCGACCCAATCGAGTGCGTCGGCGGTCAGTTTTGCCCGGACGGGTACACCTGCGTCGATGGGCTCTGTGTCGAGCCGGGCGAGACCAGCGGCGACGGGGATGGCGAAGGTGGCGATGGTGATGGTGATGGAGATGGAGATGGTGGAGATGGCGATGGCGATGGCGGGGATGGAGATGGGGATGGAGATGGCGACGGCGATGGCGACTGCCCGATCGGCGGCGAGGGCTGCGAGTGCGGGCCAAGCCTCGCCTGCGATGGGGGCCTGGTCTGCCTCGCCGGGACGTGTGGCATGGGCGAGTGCGGCGATGCGGTGGTCGGACCCGGAGAGGCGTGCGACGACGGCAACGCGGCCAACGACGACACCTGCCTGAACAGCTGCGAGCTGGCCAGCTGCGGCGACGGCTTCGTCGGTCCCGGCGAAGGCTGCGATGACGGCAACGAGGTCGACGCCGACGACTGCACCAACGCGTGCAAGCTGACCTCTTGTGGCGACGGCGAGCTGCAGGCCAACGAGGACTGCGACGACGGCAACCCCAACAACGGTGACGGCTGCCTCGACACCTGCGTGGCCGCGAGCTGCGGTGACGGGTTCGTGCACGTCGGCGTCGAGAGCTGCGACGACGCCAACCCGACCAACAACGACGCGTGCCTGAGCAGCTGCGAGCTGGCCAGCTGCGGCGACGGGCAGGTCCACATCGGCGTCGAGGACTGCGACGATCAAAACGCGAGCAACACCGACAGCTGCCTGAGCAGCTGCGAGATGGCCAGCTGCGGCGACGGCTACACCCACGCCGGCGTCGAAGAGTGCGACGACGGCAACGCCAGCAACGGCGACGCCTGCCTGATCAGCTGCCATCAGGCTTCGTGCGGCGACGGGCTCCTTTATGTCGGCGTCGAGCAGTGCGATGACGGCAACGAGCTCGAGACCGACACCTGCCTGAGCAGCTGCCTCGCGGCCTCGTGTGGCGACGGCTACGTCGGCCCCGGTGAAGGCTGCGACGACGGCAACGGCAACGACCTCGACGACTGCAGCAACGACTGCGTGCCGGCGACGTGCGGCAACGGCATCGTGCAGGCCAACGAAGCGTGCGACGACGGCAACGCCGTCAACACCGACGGCTGCCTGACCACGTGCGTGCTGCCGAGCTGCGGCGACGGCTACACCCACGCGGGGGCCGAGGAATGCGACGACGCCAACGCCAACAACGGCGACGGCTGCCTTGGCACGTGCGATCTGGCCAGCTGCGGCGACGGGTTCGTGCAAGCGGGGGTCGAGGCTTGCGACGACGGCAACGCCAGCAACGGCGACGGCTGCCTCGGCAGCTGCGAGCTGGCCAGCTGCGGTGACGGCTACCTGCACGTGGGCGTCGAGGGCTGCGAAGACGGCAACAGCAACCAGACCGACGCGTGCGCGGCCTGTCAGATCGCCAGCTGTGGCGATGGCTATCTCCACGCCGGGGTCGAGCTGTGCGACGACGGCAACCCGTTCCCCAATGACGGCTGCGAAGCGAGCTGCGAGGGCACGCCGATCCTGACCGCGTCGCTGAGCGCCTCCACCTGCGTGTTGTTCGAGGGCGGGCAGGCGATGCGCTGCTGGGGCGACAACCAGTCGGGTCAGCTCGGGCTCAACCACGACGCCTATGTTGGGGGGCAGCCTGGCCAGATGCCGCCGCCCAACGCTCTCGTGGGTGGAGCGCCCGCGCAGATGGTCGCGGGTCCCGATCACGCGTGTGCGGTGGTCGGCACCGAGGTGGTGTGCTGGGGCGAGAACGGCTCGGGACAGCTCGGGCGTGGCAACAAGGTCGACTTGGGCGACGCGCCGAACGAGCTTCCCGTCCCACCGATCGCAAACCTCAGTCAGGTCGCGCAGGTCGTGGCTGGGATCTGGTCCACGTGCGTGCGCATGATCGACGGCGGCGTGCGCTGCTGGGGAAACAACGGGTCCGGCAGGCTCGGCTACGGGCACACCACGTACCTCGGCGACGATCCGGGCGAGATGCCGACGCCGCTGGTGAACCTCGGCGGCCCGGTGTCGGCGCTCGCGGCCGGCAGCTATCACTACTGTGCGCTGATGCAGACCGGCAGCGTCCGCTGTTGGGGCCGCAACGACTCCGGGCAGCTGGGCATCGGCAACACCACCAACATCGGTGACAACGGTGGCGAGATGCCGCCCGCCGATGTCGACTTCGGCGGTGGGACCGTGGTCCAGCTCGACGCGGGTGGACAGGCCACTTGCGTGTTGCTCGACGGCGGAACCGTGCGCTGCTGGGGCTCGAGCATCGCAGCCGCCAACGGCAGCACCAACGCCATCGGCGACGTGATGGGCGAGATGCCGCCGCCGACCGTCAACGTCGGCGGCACGGTCACGCAGATCGACGTGGGCGGGACCCACGTCTGTGCGCTGCTCGTCGGCGGCATCGTCCGTTGCTGGGGGGTCAACGACTACGGTCAGCTGGGCCAAGGCAACGAGAACAGCATCGGCCTGCAACCAGGTCAGATGCCGCCGCCGAACGTGAACGTGGGCGGCGCGGCCGTGCAGGTGTTCACGGGCTACAACCACAGCTGCGCGCTGCTCGACGATGGGACCCTCCGCTGCTGGGGTTACGGGCTCTGGGGCAGGTTGGGCTACGGCTCGCAGGCCGACATCGGCGACGGGCCCGGCGAGATGCCTCCGCCAGCAGTTCCCGTTTGGTGAGCTGCGACCGCCGCCCCTGACAAGCTCGCGCCGCTCACCCATACTCCCGCGGTGCGCTTCGCCGTCGAGACTCACGGCTGTCGGCTCAATCAGGCCGAGACGGACGCCTTGGTCGCGCAGCTCGAGGCGCGTGGGCATGAGCGCGTGGGCGTCGAGCAAGCCGAGCTCTATCTGCTCAACAGCTGCGCGATCACCCACGAGGCCGACGCGGACGCACGCGCGGCGATCCGTCGAGCGCGTCGCAAGAACCCGAGCGCACGGCTGGTGATCACCGGCTGTCATGCGAACGCGGAGCCCGATCAGCTGGCGGCCATGCCCGAGCTCGCGGCCGTGCTCGGCAACGGCGAGAAGCAGGGGCTCGCGCTGCTCGATCGGCTCGACGCGATCGCCGAGCCGAGCGCGGTCGAAAAATTGATCGCGGTCGAGCAGCTGACCCGACGCGTGCGTGCGCGCGCGTGGTCGCATCCGGCAGCGGCCACGCCCGGGCGCTCCCGGCCGCTGCTCAAGATCCAGGACGGCTGCGACTATCAATGCAGCTTCTGCATCGTGCCGCAGGTGCGTGGGCGCAGCCGCAGCGTCGCACCCGAGCAGGTGCTCGCGCAGCTGCAGCAGCAGGTCGCGGCCGGAGCTGCGGAGGTGGTGCTGACGGGGGCGCACCTGGGCTTGTGGGGGCGCGAGCTCGGGGGTGGATCGCGGCTGGCCGACTTGCTGGAGCGCCTGCTGGCCGAGGTGCCCGAGGCCCGGCTGCGGCTCGGCTCGGTCGATCCGCACGAGGTCGACGAGCCGCTGATCGGCTTGCTCGGCCGTGGCGTCGACGAGCACGGGCGCGGGCTCTGTCAGCACATTCACCTGCCGATCCAGGCGGGCGACGACGGCGTGCTGCGAGCGATGCGACGGGCGCACACGGTCGCCGATCTCGAGCGGCTGGTCCCACGCTTGCGTGCGGCGGCGCCCGGGATCGCGCTGGGCACCGACGTGATCGTCGGCTTTCCGGGCGAGAGCGACGAGGCCTTCGAGCGCACGCTCGCGCTGTTCGAGGCGCAGGCGATCCCGCTCGCGCACGTGTTCGTCTGGTCGCCGCGCTCGGGCGTGCCGGCGATCGATCTGCCCGGTCGCGTGAGCGCATCGACGGCCGCGCAGCGCAGTCGAGCGTTGCGTCAGCGGGTCGCGGCCAGCCGTGCGCAGTTCATCGGTGCACAGATCGGGACCGAGCGCAGCGCGGTGATCCTGCGCCGACGGGCGCGCCGCTCGGGCGCATTGGTGGCGTTGACCGACAACTACCTGAAGCTCGAAGTCACCGGCCCGGACGCGCTGCTCGGTCGACGCGTGCGAGTCGAGGTCGAGAGCCCGAGCGCGGGTCGACTGCGGCTCTGACGGCGTGCGCAGCGTTACAGCGTGGTGACTACCGTGACTAGGGGTTGCCGCGCTCGTCACCTCGCTGTCACGGATGCGTGCTAGTAACCGGCTGCCGATGCCAACCACCATCCTGATCGTTGAAGACGAGCAGGACCTGCTCGACACGCTGGAGTTCAATCTGCAGCGTGAGGGGTATGCCACCCGCAGGGCCGCCAGTGGACGCGCCGGGCTCGAAGCCGCGGCGCTCGAGCCCGCGCCGGATCTGGTCCTGCTCGATCTGATGCTGCCCGACATTCCGGGCACCGAGGTGTGCCGCCAGCTGCGAGGCTCGGCGCGCACCCGCTCGGTCCCGGTCATCATGCTCACCGCTCGCGGAGACGAGCTCGATCGCGTGGTCGGGTTCGAGGTCGGAGCCGACGACTATGTGACCAAGCCGTTCTCGGTCCGCGAGCTGCTGCTGCGCATCCGGGCGATCCTGCGGCGGGTCACAGGTCCGAGCGAGGAGCCGGCGCGCCTGCAGACCGGCGAGCTCGAGATCGACGTCGCCAGCCACCGCGTGTGGGTCGGCGAGGAAGAGGTGCGGTTGACCGCGCTCGAGTTTCGCCTGCTGACCACGCTGCTCTCGCGCGCCGGACGGGTGCAGACCCGCGACACGCTGCTGGCCGACGTCTGGGGCATGCAGGCCGGGCTCACCACCCGCACGGTCGACACCCACGTCACGCGCCTGCGCAAGAAGCTGGGCGACACGGTCGGCAACTACATCGAGACCCTGCGCGGCGTCGGCTATCGCTTCCGCGACGCCGATGAGATCGCCTCACTGCCGCCCGGTGGCCCCGTGGATGGGCCGGCCGGCGGGATCCAGCACGACGACATGACCGACGAGCGTGCGTTCGAGGGTTGAGCCGGGAGCCTCGACAGTTGGCGCTGGGTGTACGGGCGAAGTTCTTGATCGTCACGATCTTGATCGTGGCTGCCGTCGATCTCGCGGCGGGTGTGTATCTGCAATGGAAGCTGCGTGCCGCACAGGAGCAACGGATCGAGGACGAGCTGTCGCGCCAGGCTCGAGCGGCGCGCGACCTCCTCGATCTCGGGCTCGCCAACGACACGCTCGAGTGGACGGCGGAGAGCCTCGATCCGATCGCCGATCGGCTCGGGCGATCGTTCGAGGATCGGGTGACGATCATCGCCGCCGACGGCTCGGTGCTCGGCGACTCGCAGGTCTCAGTCACGGATCTCTACGAGGTCGACGATCACAGCACGCGCCCGGAGGTGTTGAGCGCGGGCGTCGACCGCTGCGGGCTCTCGCGTCGCTACAGCACCACCGTCGACACCGACATGCTGTACTGCGCGATCGAGTTCACGAGCGGCGAGCGGCAGGGCTTCATCCGCGTCTCGACCCCGCTCGCGGCGGTCGACAGCGCGGTCGCGCAGCTGCGGGTGATCCTGGCGTTCGGCGGGCTGATCTCGCTCGGGCTCGCGGTCGGTGCCGGCGCGCTCGCTTCACGGGCGATGTACGGCCGGGTTCGCGCGCTGATGGAGGCCGCGCGGGCCATGGCTGAGGGCAACAAGGATCTGCGCCTGCCGATCGCCAGCACCGACGAGTTCGGCGGGCTCGCGGGCTCGCTCAACCGCGTGGCCGAGGAGCTGGAGCGCACGGTCAAAGCGCTGGCGGCCGAGCGCGATCTGTTCGAGGCGGTGATCCAGTCGATGGACGAAGCGGTGCTGGCCGTCGACGGCCAGCGCCGCATCATCGCGGTCAACCGCTCGGCTCGTGAGCTGCTGGAGATCGAGACCGAGATCCGCGGGCGGCTGCTGCTCGAGGCCATCCGGATCCCCGAGCTGTCCGACGCGCTCGATCATGCGCTGCGCGGCGAGTCTCGCAGCATCGATCTCGAGCTCGAGTCTGCGGGGTCGCTGCGCCACCTGATGGTCCGGGCCACGCCGCAGGGCGAGTCGGGCGGGGCGGTGCTGGTCATGCACGACGTGACCGAGATCCGGCGGCTCGAGACCGTGCGGCGCGACTTCGTGGCCAACGTCTCGCACGAGCTGCGCACGCCGGTGAGCATCATCCAGGCCAACACCGAGACGCTGCTCTCGGGCGCGCTCGACGAGCCTGCGCAGGCGCGGCGCTTCCTCGACGCGGTGCGCCGCAACGCCGAGCGGCTCGGGCAGCTGATCTCGGATCTGCTCGACATCTCGCGGATCGAGGCCGGCAAGTACAAGATCGAGATGCGCTCGCTGTCGGTCGCCTCGGTCGCGCGCTCGGTCAGCAAGTCGGTGGCCGAGGCCTGTCGACGCCGCAGCGTGCTGTTCGAGGTCCAGGTGCCCGCCGAGCTGCGCGTGCGGGCCGATCCCGGCGCGCTCGAGCAAGTGCTCGTCAACCTGATCGAGAACGCGGTCAAGTACGGACCCGAGGGCGGCTGCGTCGAGCTGGTCGCGCTCGAGCAGGGCGCGATGGTCCGCATCGAGGTGCGTGACGAGGGCCCCGGCATCGCGCCCGATCACCGCCGCCGCGTGTTCGAGCGCTTCTATCGGGTCGATCCCGGTCGCTCGCGGCACATGGGCGGCACTGGGCTGGGGCTCGCGATCGTGAAGAACCTGACCGAGGCGATGGGCGGCGACGTGGGCGTCGATCCGCGGCAGCCGAACGGCTCGGTATTTTGGGTGCGGCTCGGAAAGGCCACCGACCAGGAACAGGGACTTGGCCCCCCCGCGGGCGCCGTGGACTGAGCCGCGGCCTAGGCTTCGCTGCGGGTGATCGCGAGGACCACGACACCGCGCTCGTCGACGGTGAAGCGCAGCTCGAGCTCGAACAGCGCGAGGCCGAAGCTGCGCTCGGGATCGTCGCGCTGATGGGCCGGCCGGGGATCCCAGCGGAGCGTCTCGACGATCGCGGCGCGCTCGCTCGCGTCGACGAGCATGGCCTCGGCTGCGGGTGCGAAGCGGACCGGAAGCGGCTCGGGAGCCTCCGCCGCCCACTCGCAGCGCGCGTCGCTTGGCTGCTCGGCCCACGGCAGGTGCGGCTTGATGTCGATCACCGGGGTGCCGTCGAGCAGGTCGAGGTCGGCGACGCGCAGGGTTCGATCGTCGACGCCGAGCAGCCGGACCAGGGAGAGGCCGATCGGGTTGGGTCGATGCGGCGCACGGGTGGCGAACACGCCCAGTCGCGCGGCGCCGCCGAGCCGCGGCGGCCGAACGGTTGGGCGCCAGCTCGTGCACTGATGAAACCAGCTCAGCACCCAGACGTGCGAGACGCCCTCGAGACCGCGCAGCGCCTCGGCGGGGATCAGCTCGCGGTCGAGCTCGATCCGGGCCGCGAGGCCCTGCGTCAGGCCGCTCTGGCGGGGGACGCCGAACTTCTCCGGCCAGGGCGAGCGCACGTGGCCGATCACGCGTAGCTGCGGCGCTTCGCTCATGGGACCAAGGATACGATCCTGCGCGTCGCGGGCCCGCGCTCGGCCAGCGCGGCGAGGTGCTCGCGGTAGCGATCGGCTTCGATCGCGTAGATGGCAGAGACCACGCGACCGGCGTCGGGGTAGTGCTCCTCGATCCGCCCGCACCGCCGCGCGCCGACGCGAGCGAGGTAGGGCAGGGCAGCTCGGTTGACGATCGGCTCGAGCACGGTGGTGGTGAGCACGAGGTCGTGCTGGCCCACCTCGAATTGCTCGGCCAGCGCCTGCAGGGCCAAGCCCGCCCCCCAGTAGCGGTTGCGCACGGTCGGCAGCACCGCGAGCTGATCGAAGTACGCCACGCGCAGCTCCAGCGCAGTCGCGACGTCGAAGCCGGGATCCCACTCGATCGCCTCGCGTCGGGCCCATAGCGGCGAGCCACGCAAGACTGCGTCGTCGAGCGTGAGCGCGAAGCCGGCGGGTCGGCCATCGACCTCGAGCAGCCACACGCGGGCGAGCTCGAGCAGCTCGCGATAGACCTCGACCTCGCTGCCGAGCAGGAAGCCGCCAGCGGTGGTCCGCTCGCCGCTCGGCATCGGCAGGCTGCGCTTGATCGCGACGATGGCGTCGAGATCCGCGGGCGTGGCTCGGCGCAGGCGTGCGTCGGCGTCGAGGTGCACGATCATCGCGCGGCCTCGCGCTCGTCGAGCTCGATGATCCGCGGCCCACGG
>DATLLB010000438.1:0-19261 GCA_035538075.1 Enhygromyxa sp. | reverse complement strand
CTCGGCGACCTCGGGGAACTCGCTGCCCACGACCCCGGCGCCCGGCGTCGCGCTGCTGAGGATCTCGGCGGTGATCGGCCCCGCGAGCGCGCCCACGCGGCGACACGCGGTCGTCGTGGTGATCAGGTGGCTCATGGTCCGCAGCTCGTCGTCGAGCAGGCCGCGGCTGACATGCACGACCAGGTTGCCGCCGTCGAGGTGATGACCGGCGCCCTCGAGGATCATCGTCGCGTGACGCGAGGGCACTGCCAGCAGGATCAGCTCGGTCTTGGCCAGCTCGGCGAAGTCGCCGGTCACCCGCACCGTCTCGCTCTCGAACCCGAGCGCGCGGCGACTGAAGACCAGCACCTCGCCGGTTCGCGCGGCCGCGCGGGCCAGCGCGACGCCGAAGCGACCGCCACCGAGCACCGCGACCGGGGGACGCGTCGCCTTCTCAGCCGCGGATGCGGCGTGAAGACTCATCGTCCACCTCCGAGCGCGGCGATCTCCCGCGCAGCGCGTTGCTCATGCTCGCCAGCGATCGCCTCGGCGAACGGCACCAGGCGATTTTGGTAGTAGAGCAGCAAGCCCGGATCGTCGAGGACGATCTGCCCACCATCGACCCGCGCGACGGTCTTGGAGTGGTAGCCGTCCCAGATGTCGGTCGCGCGCTCGAAGGCCCGCTCGGCGCTATTGGTCTCGACGTAGCTGTTGACGTGCACCGGCCCGGCCAGCACGAGCTGGCGCAGGCGGTCGCGTGTCTCGGAGTAGGTCTGCACGTACTCGTCGTACGGCAGGCTGATCTCGCCGCGCCGACGCACGCGACCAAACAGATCCACGCCCGGGGTCTCCTGCACGAGCTTGCGGAACAGCACGTGCCCGACCAGCTGCGTGGTCATGATCACCGTCTCGCGGCGGTAGTGATCGACGAGCGTGTTGCCGAGCGCGCGCGTGTAGGCGGCGTCGCGGGCCGGATCGAGGCACGGCTCGCCACGACGGCTCACGTAGCTGACCGGATCGATCACGCGGCCATCGGGCGCGAGCGAGCGGCCTTGCTCGTCGACGTAGTTGCCGAACGGATCGATCGCGCGACCGTAGCGGAGCACGCACGCGCCCCCGTAGCTGATCAGCCGCTTGAAGAAGGTCAGCCAGCGATCGATCTGCGAGAACTCGTCGTCCTCGATGATGTAGCGGGCCTGGCCCTTCTCCTTCAGGTAGTCGTCGATCAGGCTCTCGGCCTCGAGCACCAGCGCGTAGTTGATCGTGACCGGCACGAAGAAGATCGGGGTCGGTCGCTCGCCGCGGCTGCGGGCTCGGATCGCGTTGCGGGCGTAGGCCTCGATCGCGGTGCCGGCGAGCCCGAGCTTGAGCCGGTTCTCGATCATGCCCGAGCGGCTGCGGGTCCCGCCCGGGAAGAACAGCGAGTGATAGCCACGCTCGAGCATCACCGCCGAGTAGGTCTTCAGCACGTCCTTGTAGATCTGCGACTTGATCCGGCGGTCGATCCGATACGCGCCGAGGTTGTGCATGAAGAACGAGATGATCGGGTTGGTGAACAGGTTCTTGCCGGCCCCGTACACGACCGGCGGCAGATCCTTGCGCGCGAGGCTCTCGCCGATCGCCAGTGAGTCGAGGTTGGAGGAGTGGGTCGGGACCACCACGATGGTCCCGATCTTGGCCAGCGCGTGGAGCTCGTCGAGGTGACCGGTCAAGGTCACCAGCCGCTCGGCGCCGACCTTGCCGGTCATCGCGTCGCGGGTCAGCTGCTTGGGGTTCATGACCCCGGCGATGAGCCCGGGGATCACCCGCTGCGCGAACCGATAGACGCGTGGATCGAAATTGCCGGCCACGTCGCGGGCGATCGACTCGACGATCTGCCGGAGGGTCTCGCGGCGCTCGGCCTCGTTCATGCGCGCGAGCTTGCGGACCACGGTCTGCCAGAAGCCCAGCCACTCGCGGGCCTCGTCGTCGCGCTGTTTCTCGAGCCGCTCGATCTCCTTGTGCGCGCAGTCGTTGAGCAGGACCTCGAGCTGCTCGCCGAGGCACTGACCGACGACCCTGGCCGAGACCTCGCTGACGACGAGGTCGCGCTCGTCGTTGAATCGGAAGATCCGCGGCTCACCAGGGACCGGCGGCGCCGCGAACCACTGCGGCAGCCGGATCGGCTTGGTCAGGAGGTCGCGGACCCGCGAGCGCTTGGGCTCCGGCTGGGGCATGGCCGCGAGGATAACCTGCTGATAAGGTGCACGGATGCGCACGGCTGCTCAAACCATGGCGTTGGCGATCGGCTTGGTGATCCCGCTCGCGTGTGGCGATGAGCCGCCCGCCGACGAGGCGATGGCGACCGACACCGAGGGCGGCGATGGCGACGGAGACGGCGATGGCGATGGCGACGGCGAGCCCTACGGTCACGAAAACCTGCACCCCGACTGCATCGGCGACGCGCCGATCGTCGTGTTCGAGACCACGCTCGGGACCATGGTCCTGCAGCTCGACGGCGTGCAGGCGCCGATCACCACGGCCAACTTCCTCGGCTACGTGTCGAGCGGCTGGTACGACGGCACCATCTTTCATCGTGTGATCGACGGCTTCGTGATCCAGGGCGGCGGCTTCGAGCCGGGCATGATGCTCAAGCAGACCGTCGGCACCATCCCGCTGGAGATCGATCCCGACCTGCGCCACGTCGACGGTGCGATCGCGATGGCGCGTCGCGAGGATCCCGACACCGCCGAGTCGCAGTGGTACATCACCGACGCGGTGCAGCCGGGGCTCGACGACAGCTACGCCGTGTTCGGCGTGGTGATCGACGGCCTCGATGTGCGCAACGCGATCTCGGGGGTTGCAACCCACACCGTCGACTGGATGGGCTTCCCGATGGACGACGTGCCGGTCGAGGATGTGGTCCTGACCTCGGCCTACTGCGTGACGAGCTGGCCCTGAAGCTCGGCTGTGCCCCGATTGGGCCCGGTTTGGCGCGGGCTCTCGGCTTCGCAGCTTTCGGGCGGCGATCGGGGCCTATACTGTGCCGCAGACCATGCCCATCGACACGCACATCAGCCTCGAAGACTTCGCATCGGCAGCCAAGGACAACGGGTGCACCGTCGAAGATAACGATCTCGGAACCTTCATCGGCGCCAGCGGAGCCCGGAACTATCCGCACATCCACGTGTGGCGCAACGGGACCATCGCGCTGAGCATGGGCCACAACAAGAACGTGAGGGTCGGTCGACTGGGCGACATCACCATCAGCGAGCTTGGTGACGCGCACGAGCGGTGCGTCTGGGTGGAACACTGCGCGCTCAAAGAGACCATCGAGTGGGTGCTCCGCTCTGCGTCTTGATGCCGTCGCGCCTCCACGTTGCCGCGCTCGCGAGTCGGTGCCACTGAACTCCGGTGGGCACGAACCTCGTCGAGCTGGCTCCCGATCACCCCGGCTTCGCCGATCCGACCTACCGAGCGCGACGCGACGCGATCGCCCAGCTCGCGCTCGCGTGGGACGGCGGTGCGATCCCGGTCGCGCCCTATGTCGAGGAGGAGCACCAGGTCTGGCGCGAGGTCTGGGCCCAGCTTGGTTGGCTGCACGAGCGTCGCGTGGTCGCCGAGCTGCTCGAGCTCCAGCGATCGTTCCCGATCGAGCGCGAGCGCATCCCTCAGCTCGCCGAGATCTCGAAGCGGCTCGAGTCGCTGACCGGCTTTCGCATGGTCCCGGTCGAGGGCTTGGTCCCGCCGCGTCGGTTCTTCTCGCGCCTGCGTGACGGCGTGTTCGCGGCCACGCAGTACGTCCGCCATCCGAGCCGCCCGCTCTACACACCCGAGCCCGACGTGATCCACGAGCTGGTCGGTCACGCGGCCACGCTCTCGCACCCGCGGCTGGCGGCGATCAACCGCAAGTTCGGCGAGGCTGCGGTGGTCGGCGATCGGCAGCTGCTGACCCGCATCGAGCGGGTCTACTGGTTCACGCTCGAGTTCGGCGTGTGCGAGCAAGCCGGCGAGCTGCGGGCGTACGGGGCCGGCTTGCTGTCCTCGGTCGGAGAGCTCGAGCGCGCGACCGACCGCGCGACCGCGGGGCTCGAGTTTCGTCGCTGGGATCTCGAGGCGATCGCCAGCTGCGACTACGACACCTCGCAGTACCAGACCGAGCTGTTCGTCGCGCCCAGCTTCGCGCGCATGCTCGACGATCTCGAGGCGTGGCTCGACCGTGCGATCGCTAATCAGATCGCGAATCAGATCGCGAAGCGCAGCTGATGGGGAGCGAAGCGCAGCTCCAGCGCGCGACGATCGAGCCCAAACTCCTCGAGTCGGCCCGCCTGCGCTCGCGCGCGGAAGCGGTTGTCGAGCAACCACCGGCTGGCCTGGCGCAGGGCCGGCTCGGTGACCGGAAACTGCAGACGGCGGCCGAGCGTGCGCACGACCGCGAGCGGATCCTCGAGCACCGCACGATCCGACACGTCGATGATCCGCGCCGAGCCGAGCCGCTGCCGCGCGACCGCGTTGGCGCGCAGGCTCGCGTCGAGCAGCTCCACGCAGTAGCGGCCGATCGCATCGTGGGCTCGCGGCCGTCGACCGTCGATCCGCTGCAACGCCCAGCACGCGCGCGCGAGCGCAGGCACGGCCTCGAGCGGATCGCAGTGGACCTGGATCACCTTGGCGTTGGGGTAGACCTGAAACAGCGCGTCGAGCTGGCCCATGTGCCAGGGATCCTCGAGCACCACCCGCGGCCCGGCGAGGTCGTCGTGGCGGTGACGCCAGACCAGCACTCGCAGCCAGCGACGATGATCGCGATACGCCGCGCCGAGCTCGGCCTCGCGCATGAACGCGACGTAGCCGGGCACGTGCCAGTGCAGCGCATGCGCGAGCGAGCTGAAGTTGTTGCGGAACAACCAGCTGCACGCGTCGGGATCGGTCGCGCGATGCGAGTGCACGCGACGAAGCTCCGGCGCGGCCGCGGAGTCCGGTGGCTCGAGCTGCTCGAGCATCGCCTCGGTCGCGCGGATCTGTCGGTCGATCCAGCGCTCGTCGATGCGCGCGGGCGGGATCGGTGCCTGCAGCTCCCACAGCCGCGGCGCCCACAGCCCGGGCGCACGCGCGAGCAGGTTGTGCAGCAAGCGAGTGGCCGCGTGCGGCAGACCGGTGATGAAGATCGGATCCTCGAGCGGATGCTCGCGCAGCTCCGGGGTCTCGGCCTCGAGCGCGCGCAAGCTGGCGCGCTGGCCGAGCGCGCTCATCAGCCGCGCGCTCGCTCGCCACGCGCCGACTTGGCTGAGCTCGGCCTCATCGCGCAACGCCTGCAGCAGCGCGCGCCAGGCGGGCACGAATTCGGGTTCGAGCGGCGCGTGCACGCCCAAATGCACCGCCGCCGCGCCAAGCAGGCGCTGCTCGTCGAGCCCATCCATGACCGGCCACGATTAGCACGACTCGCACGACGACGCTCCTGGCCAAGGGTCCAAAAATTCGTGCGCTCCCACGCTCGCAGGCGGGGTTTTGCGGCGCTCTCGCCCACCTCGCGAGGCGTCGAGATCGCACCCATTCTCGTCGCCGGGTGACATCGATTCTATTGGCATCGACAGCACCCGTGAGCGGCGATAGAACCCCGCCGATGTCCAACACCACCGCCACGGCCGAGCCGGACGCCGAAGCGCGGCGCCGCATCGGCGTGCGCGTGCTGATCATCATCGCCGTCACGCTCGCGGTGCTGATGGTCGTGTTCGGCCGCACGACAGCGAAGTCCTACGATCAATTCGACGCCTACCGACAAGCGACGCTCGAGGATCCCGAGCACCCGCCACGCTGGCAGACCGAGGCGCTGACCGTCGAGCAGTGCGTGGACGAAGTGCTCGCGTGGATCGAGGCGTGCCCCGGCGTGTCGAGCTGGTGCGAGAGCTCGCTGCCCGATCTGACCAACCAGTGCCTCGACACGCAGGATCGCAGCGAGTACTGCGAGCAGGTCGGCGACGCGGTGCTCTCGACTCGCTTCGGGTTCGAGGAGTGCTCGGAGCGTTACGACAAGATCGAAGGTCGCTACGCGCGGCGCTACGCGAAGAAGCACTGCTCGGTGATCATGCGCGTCATCGCCGGACACTGCTCCGGCTCTCCGAGCTGAGCGGAGCCCGAGCGGATACAAGTCTTCGCGCCTTCCACGCGTCCGGAGTGCGGCGATCGACCCGACCTGACAAAATGTCATCCACCGTCCGACAGCGTGACAGGAGGGCGAGGACAGACCGTCAGAAGGCTACTCAACTAGCGAAAATCAAACGAGAAATGGATCGGCGTGGATGTTGCTGACAGACTGGCTTCGCATGTCCGACGCCCGCGCGCAGACCGTTCTCGTCGTCGATGACGAGGCCAACATCCTCGAGGCCTTGCAGAAGGTCCTGACCAAGGAAGGCTTCGAGGTCCTGACCGCCGGCAACGGTCGGCAAGCCCTCGAGGTGCTCCGCAAGCAGCCGATCCGCGTGATGATCACGGACCTGCGGATGCCGGGCATGACCGGCGACGATCTGCTCAAGGCTGCGAAGGCGATCACGCCCGAGGTCGAGGTGATCGTGATGACTGCCTACGGGACGGTCGAGAACGCGGTCGAGGCGATGAAGCTCGGCGCCTACGACTTCGTGAGCAAGCCGCTCAAGCGCGCGTCGGTGGTCGCGGCCGTGCGCAAGGCGTTCGACAAGCAGGCGCTGGTGGCCGAGAACCGCGAGCTGCGGGCGCAGCTGGCCGCCGCTCAGCTGGCCGCCGCGAGCTCGCGGGCGATCGTCGGCAACAGCCAGGTGATGCGAGCGACGCTCGAGACGGCTCGGCAGGCGGCCAACTCCTCGGCCACGGTGTTGCTGCTCGGTGAGAGCGGGACCGGCAAGGAGCTGCTCGCTCGCTACATCCACGAGCACAGCCCGCGCGTGACCAAGCCGTTCATCGCGACCAACTGCGCGGCGCTGCCCGAGTCGATCCTCGAGTCCGAGCTGTTCGTTCACGAGAAGGGCTCGTTCACCGGAGCGGTGCGCTCACGGGCGGGCCGCTTCCAGGAGGCCGACGGCGGGACCCTTTTCCTCGACGAGATCGGCGAGATTCCGCTGCAGGTCCAGGTCAAGCTGCTGCGCGCGGTCCAGGAGGGCGAGGTCGAGCCGGTCGGTGGACGGACCACGGCGGTCGACTTTCGCCTGGTCTGCGCGACCAACCGCGACCTGACCGAAGAGGTCAAGGGCGGCCGGTTCCGCGAGGACCTCTACTACCGGATCAACGTCGTGCCGATCCGCATCCCGCCGCTGCGCGACCGGCTCGAGGACGTGCCGCTGCTCGTCGATCACTTCCTGCGCAGCTACTCGCTGCGCCACGGCAAGGCCCTCGAGGGCATCGCCGAGGAGGCGGTCGAGCTGATGAGCCGCTATGGTTGGCCCGGCAACGTGCGCGAGCTGGAGAACGCAGTCGAGCGGGCGGTGGTGCTCTCGCGCGGGCCGATCATCCAAGTCGACGATCTGCCGCCGGAGCTTCGTGATCCTCAAGCCGGCCACGGGCGGCAGATGACCTTCTCGGTCGGCACGCCGCTCGAGGAGGTCGAGCGGCGGATGATCATGGAGACGCTCAAGTTCACGCGCGGCGACAAGCGACTGGCCGCCGATCTGCTCGGCATCGCGACCCGCACCATCTATCGCAAGCTCGAGTCCGGAGCCATTCACGATGAGAGCTACACGCCGCATCGTGACCGCACCGCGGCCGAGCCGGTCGAGGACAAGGGCGACAACAAGGGCGTGATCCACTGATCCGCCGGAGGACACCATGGAGGCGCTGCTCAAGAAATACTTCTGGCTGATCAAGCTGATCGGCGTCGCAGTCGTGGTGATCTTCGCCGCCAGCGCGGGGGTCAACCTGTTCGTCAGCAAGGCCCTGCTCGCGCCCGCGGGTGAGCGCGTGGCCGAGAGCGACGAGCCGCTCGAAGAAGAGGAAGAGGACGAAGAGGACGTGCGGCAGAAGCAGGCCGAGATGCTCGAGAAGCTCTCGGGCACCGCTCCGGTCGGCAAGTCCGACGTCGAGCGTGCGGCCGACATCGTGCTCGCAGGCAGCATCTTCTGTCCGACCTGCGCGCCCGAGCCAGCGCCCGAGGCGGTCGCCGGCACGGCCGGTACCGCCAGCGCAGTTCGTCCGGGCGAGATCAAGAGCAAGCTGCCGCTGATGCTGCTCGCGACCATGGAGTCGGACGATCCGCTCTACTCGATGGCGACGATCCTGCAGACCGACACCAACGTGCTCGCGCCCTATAGCCCCAACGACATGATCCGCGCCGGGGTCGTGGTCCAGCGGGTCGAGCGAGGTCGCGTGGTGTTCCGCAATGGCGCGCAGATGGAGTACATCGAGCTCGGCGGCGTGCCTCCGCCAGTCACGGCCGCGGCTGCTCCGGTCGCGCCGCTGGAGGAGGAGAACCCGCGCGAGAAGAGCGATCGCGAGATCGAAGGCGCAGCCGAGGCGATCAGCTGCGACGCCGAGTTCACCAGCTGCACCGTCGACAAGGCCTTCGTCGAGAAGCTGCTCTCCAACCCGGCGCAGCTGACCCGGCAAGCTCGCATCGTCCCCGCCGTACGCGACGGCGAGACCAAGGGCTACAAGTTCTACGGCATCCGTCCGGGCAGCCTGCCGAAGCTGCTGGGTATGAAGAACGGCGACCTGTTGACCTCGGTCAACGGTCACCAGCTCGAGTCGCTCGATCAGGCCATGGACCTCTACACCAAGCTTCGTCGCGCCTCGCACCTCTCGGTCACCATCGAGCGGCAGGGCGAAGTCGTGCAAAAGGAAATTGACATCAAATGACCGGTTCTTCCTCTCGCTCGTCGCTCGCCACCGGGCTCGTCAGCGCAGCGTCCACGCTGGCGCTGTTGCTGACCTCGATCCCCGTGCTCGCGGCTCCTCCTTCGCGGACCGGCTCGCCGCCGACCAGCTCGGCGCCACCCACCACCGCCTCGCCCGGTGGCGACGTGGAGCTGAGCGGCGACGAGGCGCCAGTCGGCGGCCCCAACTCGTGCAAGAAGTGGCCGGCCAACAAGAAGTTCACGATCACGGTCCCGCCCGAGTCCGAGCTCGAGGCGCTGGTCCGCTGGATGATGTCGATCTCGTGCCAGAAGTTCATCTGGAACGCGAAGATCCGCAGCGGCAAGGTCACGATCCTCTCGCCCGAGCCGGTCTCGCTGTCGGAGGCCTACGCCGCGTTCTATGCCGCGATCGAGGGCATGGGCCTGACCGTCGAGCCGGCCGGCGACTACTTCAAGATCGTCGAGAGCACCGACGCCAAGTCGCTCAACCTGCCGGTCTATGAAGACGGCTCGCCGGTGCCCAACAACGATCGCTTCGTGACCCAGCTCGTCCGGGTCAAGAGCGGCGACGTCAAGGACATCGCGGCGGTCGCCGACAAGCTCAAGGGCAAGCAAGGCAGCGTCGAGACGGTCGGCAACTTGTTGATCATCACCGACCGCGGCTCGGTCGTTCGGCGCCTGCTCAAGATCATCGAGGAGCTCGATCAAGGCGGCGGCAACGGCGAGAAGATCTTCTTCTACCAGCTGCAGTACGCCGACGCCGAAGAGGTCGCGCAGATCATCCGCGATGTGTTCGGCGAGTCTCAGGGCGCGCAGGCGGCCAAGGGCGCCAAGGGTGGCGCAGGCGGTGGCGATGCTGCGTTCTCGCGGGTGATCGTCGACCCGCGCACGGGCACGTTGATCATCACCACCAGCGAGGGCGACTACGCGACGATCCTCAAGCTGATCCAGCAGCTCGACGTGCGCCTGCCCGGCGGTGACGGACGCATCCACGTCAAGCCGCTGCGCAACGCCGACGCCAAGGAGCTGGCCACGGTCCTGCAGAACCTCGTGCAGGGCGGCGGAGCTGCGGGCGGCGGCGGTGCGGCGGCGACCAAGAACAAGAGCGCGGCCGAGGGCGGCGCGGGGATCGAGCTGTTCTCCGGCGACATCAAGATCACCGCCGACGAGGCCACGCGCTCGCTGGTGATCATCGCGTCGGCGGCCGACTACCGAAACCTCGAGCCGGTCATCGACGAGCTCGATCGCGATCGCAAGCAGGTCTACCTCGAGATCTATCTGCTCGAGGCCTCGGTCGGTCGCACGCTGACGACCGGCGCGTCCGCTCACTTCGGCGCGCCGATCGATGTCGGCAGCCCCAACGGCGACGCGATCGGCATGGTCGCGTCGGCGCCCTCGCCCGACGTCAACACCTTGCTGATCTCGCCGACCGCCCTGCAGGGCCTCGCTGGCGGCGTGCTCGGTCCACTGATCCCCGGCTCCGGTCAGCTGCTCGGCACTGGTCAGGACATCCCCGCGTTCGGCGTGATCCTGCAGGCGCTGCAGAGCAACGAGGACGTCAACGTGGTCGCCGAGCCGCACGTCTACACGGCCGACAACAAGGAGGCGCAGATCGAGGTCGGTCGCAAGGTCCCGACCCCGGGCGCGCTGCAGTTCGGCGCGCCCGGTGGGCAAGGCAGCTCGCTGACGCCGCTGCAGTCGATCAACCGCGAGGACGTGACGCTCGACATCAAGGTCACGCCGCACGTCAAGGACGACACCAGCCTGACGCTGGACATCGAGCTCGAGGACCGCGACGTCGTCAGCCAGGATCCGATCCTCGGCGTGACCACGACCAAGCGCCGCATCAAGCTCGAGAACGTGCTCGCGCGCGACGATCTCCCGGTCGTGCTCGGCGGGCTCATGCGCGAGCGCGAGATCGAGAACACCGAGCAGGTGCCCGGGCTCGGCTCGGTGCCGATCCTCGGCTGGCTGTTCAAGCGCCGCATCAAGACCAAGGAGAAGATCAACCTGCTGATCGTGTTGATCCCCCACGTGGTAGAGACCGCCGACGACATCCGTCGCATCCACGAGCGGCGCAGCCGTGAGCGCTACGAGTTCCTCGAGCGCGAGACCAGCTTCAAGCGCCGCGAGCTGGCCACCAACGTCAACTACCGCAAGAAGGCCGGGCTGTTGGCCAACATGGATCGCGAGGCGCGACGGCTCGAGTCGCAGGAGCTGCTGTTGCGCCAAGCCGAGGCCGAGCTGGCCGCCGAGCGCATCTCCGGCGAGATCGGCATGAGCCCGCGGCCGGCCGAGGAGAGCGACGAGGGGGCGAGCGAGGCCGCGCCGCGCCCGGCTCCGCGGGCGCCGAGGGAAAGCAACTGATGAGCGGGACCCAGCCACCTCGCAGCGGACCGCCTCCGCTTCCGCCTCGGCGCCAGCCTCCGCAGCCGCCGCCCGAGTTCTCCTCGCGCGTGGCCGCGGCTGAGGTGCTGGCGGCCGCGGGCCTCGATGGGTCCGCGACCGCGTCGAAGTCGAACATGGCGGCGGAGCTCGGCCTGCTGCCGAGCTTGGACCTCGAGCGGCGGCCGCTCGGCGAGATCCTGCTGGAGATGGGCGTGATCACGCCCGAGCAGCTCAGCGAAGCGCTCTCGTCCCAGCACCTCGACAACCAGCGCGTGGGCGAGATGCTCGTGCGCCTCGATCACTGCCAGGAGATCGACGTCACGCGAGCGCTCGCGCGGCAGTTCGGGCTGCCGGTCAACGAGGTCGTCGGCGACGAGGACATCGACGACGTGCTCTGCGAGCAGCTGCCGATCGGCTACGCGCGCAGCAACCTGGTGCTGCCGTGGCGACTCGAGCGTGACAACGAGTTCGGCGGGGATCGGCTGTTCGTGCTCGCCGCCGATCCGCTCAAGCTCGACGAGCTCGACGATCTGGCCTCGGTCTACGACGCCGAGGTCGAGGTCAGCCTGTCCACGCCCTCGCGCGTGCTCGAGCTGATCAACAAGACCTACGCCAAGCGGACCAAGGACGTCGACCTCGAGAAGAAAGAGGACGAGTACGGCGAGGAGGACGAGGACATCCTTCACGCCTCGGCTGAGGACGCGCCGATCATCCGCTTCGTCAACTCGCTGATCTTCAACGCCTCCAAGGCCAAGGCCTCCGACATTCACATCGAGCCGGGCGACAAGGAGGTGGTGGTTCGCTACCGGGTCGACGGCGTGCTCAAGGAGGTCCGCCGCGCGCCCAAGGGCCACCTGCCCAGCATCATCGCGCGCGTGAAGATCATGGCCGGGCTCAACATCGCCGAGAAGCGGCTGCCGCAGGACGGCCGCATCCGTCGCAAGATCGCCGGCAAGGAGGTCGACATGCGCGTGGCCACGGCCCCGGTCGCGCACGGCGAGCGCATCACCATCCGCTTGCTCGACAAGTCGGCGGTCATGCTCGACCTCGACACCATCGGGATCGCGCCCGATCACCTCCGGATCGTGCGCGACACCATCCACCGACCGCACGGCATCTTCCTGGTCACCGGCCCGACCGGCTCGGGCAAGACCACCACGCTGTACTCGGCGCTGTCGGAGATCAACACGCCGGACCTCAACATCCTGACCGTCGAGGATCCGGTCGAGTTCCAGCTGCAGGGCATCTCGCAGGTCCAGGTCAACTCGAAGATCGAGCTGACCTTCGCACGCGGGCTGCGTTCGTTCCTGCGCCACGACCCCGACGTGATCATGGTCGGCGAGATCCGTGACATCGAGACCGCCGAGATCGCGATCCAAGCCTCGCTGACCGGCCACTTGGTGCTCTCGACCATCCACACCAACGACGCCGCGACCGGCATCACGCGGCTGGTCGACATGGGCGTGCAGCCGTTCCTGGTCGCGAGCTCGTTGGTGGCGCTGCAGGCCCAGCGGTTGATCCGGCGGGTGTGCCCGGTCTGCACCAAGCCGGCCGCGCCCGATCCCAAGGAGCTCGAGGATCTCGGCATGATCCCCGAGGCGTTCTTCGCCGGCGAGCCGTGCCTCAAGGTCCCGGTCCGCGACGCGAAGGGCAAGGTCATCCCGATCACCGCGCCCGACGGCTACTCGTTGCCGCCGCGCGGGATGCTGTGGACCGCCAACGGCTGCGACCGCTGCAACGGCACCGGCTATCGCGGTCGAACCGGCGTCTACGAGGTGCTGCAGGTGACCGAGGAGATCCGGCGCTTGGCCATCCGCAACGCCAGCGGCGCAGAGATCAAGCAGGCCGCGATCGCTCAGGGCCTGCGAACCCTGCGAGACGACGGCGCACACAAGGTGCTGTCGGGCATCACCACCATCGAAGAGGTCATGCGCGTGACCGCCGAAGAGGTCTGACGACAAGCCATGCCCGCTTACGCCTACACCGGACTCAACGCGAGCGGCAAGACGATCAAAGGGATCGAGACCGCCGACAGCGTGGCCGCGCTCAAGCTCGCGCTCAAGCGTCAGGGCGTCTATTTGACGGCCGTGACCGAGGCCGCGGGCGGCAGCGCGAGCAGCAGTCGCGCGACCGGTGGCGGTGGGCTCGGCAGCCGCGAGGTCGATTTCGGGCAGCTGTTCGATCGCATCCGGCCCAAGGACGTCGCCGGGGTCACGCGCTTGATGAGCACGCTGCTGTGCGCAGGCGTGACCTTGCCCGAGTCGCTGGTCGCGTTGACCGATCAGGTCGAGAGCCCGCGCTTCAAGAACGTGCTCTCCGACGTCGGCGCGAAGGTCAACGAGGGCTCCTCGCTGGCCGACGCGATGGCCTCGCACCCGAAGGTGTTCAGCAAGCTCTACATCAACATGGTCCGCGCCGGTGAGGCCTCGGGTTCGCTCGAGACCGTGCTGATCCGCATCGCGGAGTTCATGGATCAGCAGGAGGAGCTGCGCGGCAAGGTCACGACCGCGATGTTCTACCCGATGGCCATGGCGCTGGTCGGCGTCGGCGTCGTGACGCTGTTGATGGTCAAGGTCGTGCCCGGCATCGCCGAGATGTTCGCCGGCCAGGGCGCCGAGCTGCCGTTCACGACCAGCGCGCTGATCTGGGTCTCGGGCGTGATCTCGGGCTACTGGTGGGCGCTGATCATCGGCTTGGTCGGCATGATCTACGGCTTTCGCAAGTGGCGGGCCACGCCCGACGGCCGCGAGCTGAGCGATCGCTTCATCTTGAAGATGCCGGTCATCGGTCAGCTCGCTCGCAAGATCGCGATCGCCCGGTTCGCCCGCACGCTCGCGACCATGCTCGCCAGCGGCGTGCAGCTGCTGCAGGCGCTCGACATCGTCCGCAGCCTGCTCGGCAACGTCGTGCTCGAGAAAGTGGTGACCCAGGCGCGCGACGAGATCCGCGAGGGCGCCGGGATCGCGCCGGCGCTCAAGCGCAGCGGCCAGTTCCCGCCGCTGGTCACCCACATGATCGCGGTCGGCGAGCGCTCCGGCCAGCTCGAGCAGATGCTCACCGATCTCGCCAACGCCTACGACCGCGAGGCCTCCGCCGCGATCACGCGGGCCACGGCGATCCTCGAGCCCGTGATGATCGTGCTCATGGGCGGCAGCGTCGGCTTCATCGTGTTCGCGATCATGACGCCAATCCTTCAGATGAATCAGATGGGCGCGCAGTGACGAAGCGTCAACATTTGCATCCCAACGGCAGCAAGCCAACCTTTCAGCAGGAGTCCCTCATGACCATCGAGATCCTCGAGCAACAACCACTCCACGCCGCAGAGCCGGCCGAGGCCCAACCCCAAGTCGCGCGTGGCGTGGCAGCCCGCAGCGCCCGCGGCATGACGCTGATCGAGATCCTCGTCGTGCTCGCGATCATCGGCCTGATCATGGGCGGCGTGGCGATCATGGCCTTCAACGCGTTCGAAGGCTCCAAGGAGAAGGCCGCGGCCAAGGACATCGCCACGCTCGCGCAGAGCGTCGAGATGTACCGGCTGCAGAAGAACAAGTGCCCGAAGACCGTGCAGGACCTCAAGGCCGCCGGCGTGGTCGCCAAGGTCACCAAGGATCCGTGGGGCCAGGACTACGTGATCAAGTGCCCGGGTGAGCACGGCCCGGTCGACATCTCCTCGCCGGGCAAGGACGGCCAGGCCGGCAACGAGGACGACATCAACTCCTGGGACGAGGACCTCGGCGAGGCCGCCGAGGGCGAGAAGAGCTGATCGATCTCGGTCTAGCTCGGAATCGACGTCATGATTGCGCGTGCGACATCGCTGCTCCGCTCTGTCCGGCCCGCTCGGGCCGGCCAGCGCGGGATGACGTTGATCGAGATCCTGATCGTGCTGCTGATCATCGGCCTGATCATGTGGAGCGCGTCGATGAGCATGGGCGCGGCCAGTCAGGCTGAGGTCGTGCGCAGCACCAACCAGCTGGCCTCGTCGATCCGCTTCGCCTACGACCGCGCGCGCTTCACCGGCTTCTACTACCGCATCCACATCGACTTCGAGCAGCGCACCTTCCAGCTGCAGAAGGCCGAGGACGCGATGTACCTGCCGGCCACCGACCGCGACGGCGAGATCCTGATGAGCGACGAGCGGAAGCTGGCCGATCAAGCCAAGCGCGACCAGCAGGCGGCCGAGTCTTACTACAGCTCGATCGCGGCGGCAGTGTTCTCGGGCGGCGAGATTGATGATCCGTTCGGCGATCCCTACGCGGTGCAGAAGAAGGATGTGCCGCGCCGACGCCCGCCCTTGTTCGAGGCCTTCGAGGCCGATCAGACGCTCGGCGATCTCGGCAAGCCCATCCAGCTGCCCGACGGCGTCGAGATCCTCAGCGTGCAGACCGACGCCGACCCGGAGCCGATCACCGAGGGCGAGGCCGACCTGTACTTCTTCCCGCGCGGTCAGACCCAGCTCGCGGCCATCCAGCTCAAGGGCAGGCCCAAGCTCGGCGACCGCATGATCGGTGAAGAGGACATCGAGTACACGATCCTCGTGCAGCCGCTGACCGGCAAGGTGCTGGTCGAGTCGGGCATCGTCGATCTCGAGCTGCCCGAGGTGATCGGTGACAGCGAGGACGAGCTCGGCAACAAGACCGAACGGAGGAGCTTTTAGAATGGCTCGGGGAGCCGGACCTTGGGCCCGAGCGAAGCGAGGGTGTCGGAGCGCGGAGGCGAAGCCGAGCACTCCGAGTCTGGCTCGTCGGCGTGAAAATAGTGCGGGCTTCACCTTGCTCGAGGTGCTGATCGCGGTCGCGATCCTGGCCGTCTCGCTGAGCTCGCTGATGGGCTCGCAGATGAACAGCATGGCCGCGACCCGCTACGCCCGCGACATCACGGCCGCGGCGTTGCTGGCCGAGCACCAGATCGTCGAGCTCGAGTTCTTTCACCGTCAGGAGGGCTGGGTCAACTCCGACGTCGAGTACGAGGGCGACTTCAGCGAGCAGGGCTACGACGACATGAAGTGGGCCTGCACGGTCCACTTCATCGAGCTGCCCGAGTACAACCAGT
This sequence comes from Enhygromyxa sp., assembly GCA_035538075.1. Lineage (GTDB taxonomy): Bacteria > Myxococcota_A > Polyangia > Nannocystales > Nannocystaceae > Plesiocystis. Next base: position 3,053 of record DATLLB010000438.1, on the reverse strand, counting down.
TGATCGAGGCCAAGGAGGGCGCCGACGAGGTCGCGGGCGAGGACGGCGACAACGTCATGGACGCAGGCGATCAGGCCTTCGGCGCGCTCGGGATGGTGTGGCCGATCGTCAAGGCGGCGATCGAGAACTCGATCCGCAAGGTCGACTGCAAGGTGATGTGGAAGAACGGCGCCCTCGACGAGGAGTTCACGGTCCAGACCTTCTGGACCGATCCCGCGGCGCTGCAGCAGCTGCCCGGAGCGGGCGGTGAGTTCACCGACGAGGACGACAACTCGGGCGACGAGGAGGCCGGCGAAGAGGGAGGCGAGGGCAGCACGGGTGGCGGTCGTGGTGGCAGCAGCGGTGGCGGGACCAAGCCGCGGCCAGCCGTCGGCGGGCCCGGAGCCGCTGGCGGGATGAAGGGCGGTGGCGGATGAGCGCGCGGCGAAGCCTGGGCATGACCATGATCGAGGTGCTGGTCGCGATGGCGATCGTCACGATCATGATGCTCGCGGTCTGGCGCAGCTTCTCGGCGACGGTCACCGCGACCGAGATGACCGTCGACATTCAGGAGCGCTACTCGACGGTCCGCAACGCCATGGATCGCATGGCCGCCGAGCTCGCGACCGCGTACTTGTCGTTCAACCGCAACCCGGCGGAGACGCGCCACTTCACGCTGTTCGAGGGCCGCAGCGACGGCCAGGGTGACAGCGTGACCTTCTCCAGCTTCGCGCACCTTCGCATCCGCCGTGACGCGAACGAGAGCGATCAGGCGGTCATCCAGTACTTCCTCGAGCAGGACCCGGAGGACAACACGCGCACGCACCTCTATCGGCGCGAGACCAAGCGCTTGACCGGCGATCTGCCCGAGGATCTGCGCCGCTACGCGCCGGCCTACGTGCTGTGCGAGGACGTCGAGAGCCTCGAGTTCGAGTACTGGGATACCACCCGCGAGGAGTGGCTCGACGAGTGGCGGACCACGGTCGCCGAGGGCCAGCCCGATCGCCTGCCGCCGCGGGTGCGGATCAAGCTGGGAATCATGAATGACGATCGCGAGGTCCAGTACTTCGTGACCCAGACCATCCTGCCGATGCAGGAGAAGATCGACCTGGCGAAGTGATGGCCGCTCCAGTCAAACGCAAGGCCAAGCGCAGGGGCCAGGAGGGCATCGCGATCCTGATGGTGCTGATCGCCCTCGCGATCCTGTTCCCGTTCACGGCCTCGTTCAACTACAAGGCCCGCGTCGACTGGCAGGCGGCGGTCAACCATGGCGACGAGGTGCGGGCGCGTTCGATCCAGCGCGGCGCGATGCAGCTGTCGGTCTTGATGTTCGAGCTGCAGCGCATGGTCTTCAACCAAAAGCAGTTCCGCGACATGGTCGGCGCGATGGACATCACCATGCTCGCGCCGTACCTGATGTCGGTGTTCGGGACCACCGACGGCGCCGAGGGGCTCGGCGCGCTGGTCGGGCTCGACACCAGCTCGCTCAACGAGCTCGCGCTCGACGGCGGCGGCAGCTTCGAGGTCCGGCTCGAGGCCGAGAGCGGCAAGATCAACATCAACTGCCTGGCGATCGAGAAAGACGGCGACAACTCGCCGCGCTCGCGCACGGCCGAGACGCTCGAGGCCTTGATGCTGCCGACCCTCTACGATCCGCTGTTCGACGAGGAGAAGAGCGACGGGCAGCGCTACAACCGGCAGCAGGTGATCCAGGCGTTGGTCGACTACATCGACGACGACACCAAGCAGTTCGACGCCTACCGGCTGGCCAACGGCTCGCAGGACGAGCGCTACCGCTACACCGAGCTGATCGATCCCTACCAGTCTCGCGACGCGCGGCTCGACTCGATCGACGAGCTGCAACTGATCGAGGGCGTCGACGACGACTGGATGGCCGCGTTCGGCCATGAGATGACCGTCTACGGCGGCTGCAAGGTCAACCTCAACTTCGCCAGCGCCGAGCAGATCGCCCTGGTCCTGCGCCACGCGGTCTCGGGTAACGACCGGTTCAAGACCGAGGGCGAGAACTTCCTGACCATGACCTTGCCGCTCGCCAACTTCGTGGTCGAGTCGCGCGAGTTCAACCTGTTTCAGAAGCTCGAGGACTTCAAGGATCTGGTCGCCAAGCCCGATCAGTTCGTCAACCCGCTGCTGCTGCTCGGCGAGGAGGACGGCCAGGCCGATCAGGCCGCCAACCTGCCCAAGGTGCCCGACGGCATGGAGGTGCGGGTCAACGGCGGCTCGCGCAACGGCGCGACCTGGGGCGGGCTCAAGGACGTCGCGACCGTCGAGCCCGAGCGCATCTACAGGATCGAGATCATCACGACCGTCGGCAGCGTGCGCAAGCGCCTGACCGCGGTCTACGACATTCAGTTCGCGCGTAGCCAGAGCGCAGGCAAGGGCGCGTGGCTGTACTACCGGGAAGACTGAGATTAAGCGGGAGCACTGATGGCCCAGAAGTTTGTCGGAGTCGATCTCGGAAACCGCAAGGTCAAGATCGTGGTGGCCACGGCCGGCCTGCGCGGCGCTCAGGTCATGCATGTCTGGGAGCAGGAGGTCGAGCGCAAGGAAGATCCGCTGGATGCGTCGATCGACACCGCGCTGCGCATGATCAAGGAGCGCGGGCTCGGCCACCTGCCGACCGGCGTCGCGCTGCCGGGTGACGCGGGCAGCTATCGGGTGCTGAGCTTCCCGTTCGACGACGTGCGGCAGATCGCCCAGGCGATCAACTTTGAGCTCGACGGGCAGTTCCCGGTCCCGATCGAGCAGCTGGTCACCGATCACCTGCCGATCAAGCGCGGCGACGGACGTGGGCGCGCGCTGGTGGTCGCGGTCAAGCGCACGGTCATCGAGCGGGTGGTCGCGCGCCTGCAGCTGGCCGACATCGATCTCAAGCTGGTCACGACCGGCGCCCTGGCGGTCGCGCAGGCGATGTCGAGCACGCCGATCCCGGCGGCGCCGGCCGGCACCGACGCGACGCTGCAGCCGGTCTCACTGATCGTCGACTTCGGGCACAAGAGCACCGAGCTGGTCGCGCTCGGCAGCAACGGACCGATCGCCGCACGCAGCATGCG
>DATLLB010000437.1:0-5857 GCA_035538075.1 Enhygromyxa sp. | reverse complement strand
CGGCTATATAGTGTGACCGAAGTTCATCGCGTTGGACGTGGACGGCAAGATTACCCGAGCACCTGCACCACGTGCCCTGAATGCGAGAGTCGATCCGCTCATTCGGATCGCTATTTGGCGAGCATGAGGCGGATGCACACTCGGATTCGATCTCACTCGCTCTGCGTGGCGCATCAGTCGACGGCAGCTCCGCCGACGCGGGCAAAGTTTGGTCGCGTTGCGGCCCGGGGGCCTTTTCGACGGACCGACCGCACGCCACCAACACGCTCAGTCCACCGATCGAGATCGCCCGGCGCCACGACACTGGACGACGCCTAATTCCGACCGAGCGCGACCTTCATCAGTAGCAGCGCCTCGCGCCCCGCATTCGCGACCAGCTGGCTCTCTTCATCCTCGCCCGGCACTGCCGCGAGGCCGTCCTTGCCCATGCGAAATTCCGAGTCCAGGCCGCGACCCTTGAGCTGATCCAAGAACGCATCCCCGCTGAGTCGCACGTCGCCGCGGTAGTCGTAGACGCGCACGCGGTTGATCTTGCCGCGGGCGTCGACGCCGATGCCGACCTCCAGCGTGAGCACGCTGCCGTCGAGGATCTTCGGCTTGGTGCGGGGGTCGATGAACAACGCGACGCCGAGGAACTTGCCGTCGGCGTCGTGGGCCACGAAGAACTCGGGGGTCTTGTCCTCGGGGTAGAGCTCGAAGCCGAGCTCCTGCTCGAGGAACGCGACCTCTTTCTCCGAATACTGATAGCGCTTGATCCTCCACGCATTGGGGTCGGCGTCGGGGAACAAGCGCATCAGGTTTCGATGGGTGATCTCCCAGCTGCCCCACTTGGCCAGGTGGGCCTCGGCCGGGGCCGGAGCGAGCGCCACGTCGGCTGCGAGGCCCAGTAGCGCGAGGGCCGTCAGCAGCGTTCGGAGGCGGGTTTGAGCGCGCATGAGGACCGAGCGAGCGTGGCTCGCGGGGGCCTGGACGTCAAGCCTGCGGGGATCTTCAAGACTGGACCCACGGGCGGCCCATCGTGGAGACTGCGGTCATGCGATCGCACGCACTGTTGTGCCTCTCCATCGCCGTGCTCGGCTCCGGCTGCTCGATCTCCTCGCTGCTCGAGAAGTCCAACGAGGAGGCGGAGAAGACCGTCGACATCATCTGTGGCGAGTGCGGTGACCTGTTCCCGGACTTCGCCGAGTGCGAAGATCTGTTCGGCGGCCAGTTCCTCGATGATGACGACTGCACCGTCGAGGCGCTCGAGCTCGACAAGGACGCGTCGCGCGAGACCCTCAACTGCATCATCGACGCGCAGAAGGACTACAACGCGTGCCTCGAGGACAAGCTCGACTGCGGCGATCCGAACAGTTGGACGCCTTGCCAGGACATCATCGACGACGCGGTCGAGAGCTGTCCGGAGCTGCCGAACCAGGTCCAGGAAGCGCTCGCGGCTTGTCGCTGAGCGGTCAACGGCAGCTGTCGATGTCGAGCGCGTAGTCGCCGACGGTCACGGCCTCGACGATGAATTCGTAGACCTCGAGGTCGGTGATGCGTCCGGGTCGAACCTTGCGCACGCGCGGGCCGGGGCCGACCAAGCAAGTGGAGTTGGGCACGAACGCGGGGCCGTCGGTCGGATCGATCACGGCCTCGACGATCATCAGGTAGCCGGGATCGCTGCCGTCGTCGCGCGCCGAGATCGGCACTGGGTCGGCGGTGCCACGCTGGCGATTGCAGGGGAACAACACGGGCTCGATGATCTGGCAGGCGGGATCGTCGGGCGTCGCCGCGCAGGCGTCGGTGTTCTCGACCACGGTCAGGCGCACGCGCAGGTCGTAGCGGATGCCCGAGGCGCTGGTGAACTCGCAGGTGTCGGCCACGTCGCCCTGCGGGAAGATGCGCTCGAGGTTGCGATCCTCGAGCTGCCAGTAAACCTCGACGATGCCGGGCTCCTCGGTGCAGGCGCTGGCGAGCAACGCGATCCCGAGTAGCAGCTCACGTGTGCGCATCGACGCCCTCTCGCGCACGAAACAATCGATGAAAGAGCAGCGCCGCGGCAAACCAACCGCCCGCGAGCCAGACCGACGGATGACCCTGGCGCGCGAGCACCAGCAGCACGAACATGCACGAGCTCACGTAGACGATCGGCGGCAGCGGATACAGCCAGGTCCGATAGGGACGCTCGAGCAACGGCATGCGCCGGCGCAGGATCGGCACCGCGAGCACCGTCAGCGTGCCGGTGATCAGCATCGCGCTCGAGGTGTAGGCGATCAGCGTCTCGAGCCCGTCGCCGAACATCAGCAGATCGAGCGAGAGCAGCAGCAAGGCGATCCCGCACTGCATCCACAGGGCGACCGCCGGGGTCGAGAAGCGCGGGTGGAGCTCGCCCGCGGCCCGCAGGCAGTCGCCCTGGCGGCCCATCGCAAACGCGATGCGCGAGCCGGTCAGGACCGAGCCGTTGAGCGAGCCGATCATCGCCAGCACGATCAGGCCGGTCAGCACGGTCACGCCGAGCGGACCGAAGATCGCCTGCGCCGCGGCGGTCCCGGCCTCGCCGACGTTGGCGAGCCCCTCGAGCCCGAACACCTCGAGGAAGCCGACGCACAAGATCAGATAGAGCGCCGTGACCACGGCGGTGCCACCGAGCAGCGCACGCGGGAGGTTGCGGGCCGGGTTCTTGATCTCGCCGCCCACGTAGATGGCCGCGTTCCAGCCCGAGTAGGCGAAGTAGACCGGCAGGTAGGCGGCCGCGAGCGTGCCGGCGTCGGGGTGCTCGTGGTCGCTCTCGGCCAGCGCGGGCGTGACGGTGCCGGGGTCGTGCTGAAAGAGCACGACCAAGGTCGCGATCAGCAAGACCGCCAGCGGGATCGAGGTGACCAGCACCTGCACGACGCCCGAGACCCGCACGCCGACGTGGTTGACCGCGGTCAAGCCGATGATGATCAACGCCGCCCAGCCGTGCGCGGCCGGGATCGTCACGGGTCCGATCACCAGCGGCTCGGCGAACGCAGGCCCGAACAAGGCCGGTAGCTGATAGGTGGAGGTCGCGAGCGCGACCGAGGCGAGCGAGCCCGGGAAGATCGCGAGCAGCTGCAGCCAACCGGCCGCGAACGCGACCCCTGGACCCCAGCTCTCGCGCAGGTACGCGTAGTCGCCCCCGTCGCGCGGGAGCATCGCGCCGAGCTCGGCCAGACACAGCGCGCCGAACAGCGCCACGATCCCGCCGAGCGCCCACACCAGCATGAACGGGACCGCACCGCTGACATGCGCCGCGACCTCGGGCGGGCTGATGAAGATGCCGATGCCCAGCATCGAGCCGACCACCAACGCCAGCGCCGGCAGGGCCCCGAGGGTCCGAAACCGGCCGGAGTTGGCGGCATCTCGCTGAACCTCGGACACGATCCGCGGGAGCCTATCGCAGCCACGCGGGGCTGTCCCGTTTTGCGCGAGCCGCCGACGCCGCGGGCGCAGCGGGTGGTGGTCGGAGCCCGCGAAACCGGTTAGCTTCCCACCCGTGCGCGCTCTGGCACTGGTGCTGACCCTCGCGGTCCCGCTCGCAACTGCGTGTGCGAGCGGCCCCAACCTGTCCGACGAGTACGGCCAGACTGCGCGCGAAAACTACGAGCTCGCGGTCGCCGAGTTCAACGACAAGGACTGGGAAGAGGCGATCGCCTACGCCGACTTCGTCCGCATCCGGTTCCCGTTCTCGCGCTACGCGGTCGAGTCGGAGCTGCTGATCGCCCGGGCCGAGTACTCGCTCAAAAATTACGTGACGGCGCAGGACGCCTTTCGCCAGTTCCTGCGCCTGCACCCCACGCACAAGCACGTGCGCAACGGCTGGGTCGCGTACATGGTCGCGGTCGCGGCCTTCATGGCCGCGCCGAGCAGCGTGCCGTTCCTGCCACCGCACTACCAGCGCGATCAGACGCTGCTGCGCGAGGCGGTGATCGAGCTCGACTACTTCTTCGATCATCACTCGGGCTCGGAGATGGAGCCGCTCGCCCGCAAGCTCGAGGCCGAGGTCAAGCGTCGGCTGCTCGAGCATGAGCTCTACGTCGCGCGCTTCCACCTCGACGGCGATCGCCCGGAGGCGGCGATCATGCGGCTCGAGGCGGCCCACGACATGTACCCGGGCATCGGCCTCGACGCCGAGGTGCTGTTCCTGCTCGGCGTCACCTACCTGCGCATCGAGGAGGTCGAGCTCGCCCGCGAGATCTTCTCCGAGCTGCAGATGCAGCACCCGGATCACCACCACGGCCAACAGGCGCGGCTGTACTTGAAGTACATGCAGGATCGCTACGGTCCGCCCGACGCCAACCGTCCGCGGCCCGATCGCAAGCTGCCGGTCCCGACCACGCCGCCGCAGGCCAAGCCCGACAACTTCAAGGACTGGCGCTGGCGACAGGAGCAGCGCCGCCGCAAACGCGACGGCGAGAAGCAGGAGCCCGAGAGCGAGACGCCGACTCCCGAGCTTCCGGCGGGCACGCCGACACCCGAGTCCCGGCAGCCGGCCAAGCAGAAGCCCAAGCAGCCCGATGCGCCCCCGGAGGCGGAGCCGCCCGAGCCCGGCACACCGGAAGCGCAGCCGGAAGCAGAGCCCGCAGCGGAGCCCGCAACGGAGCCCAAAGCCGCGACGCCGGGGCCCGAGTCCGAGGCCGAAGCCGAGCCCGAGACCGGCGAGCCCGAGTAGTACACTCGCAGGCGCCTCATGGAGCCCGAGATCCGAGTCCACCTCAACGCCGGTCGCGAGCACTACCTCGCCGCCGAGTACCAAAAAGCGATCCCGCACCTCACCAAGGTCCTCGAGCACCACGACGGCTTCGCCGACGTCCACAACATGCTCGGCGTCTCGCTTCAGCAGCTCGGTCGCGTCAAGGAGGCGCGCGCCAACTTCGAGCGCGCGGTCGAGCTCAACCCGGCCTACACCGAGGCCGCGCTCAACCTCGCCGTTTGTTACAACGAGCTCGGTCGCTACGAGGACGCCAAGGCCGTCTACGAGCGCGCGGCCGCAGGTCGGGAGAGCCGGTCCAACGCGCTCGACAACCTCGACGGGTTCGTGCGGGGCAAGCTCGCCAACCTCCACCATGATCTCGGCCTCGCCTACGAGGCGGCCGGCATGCTCGAGCAGGCGATCGAGCAGTTCCGCCAGGCGCTGCAGCTGTGCCCCACGTTCGTGGACATCCGCACCAAGCTCGCGACCACGCTGCGCGACGCAGGCCATGTCGACGAGGCGATCGACGAGCTGATCGCCGTGCGCGACGCCAAGCCCGGGTACGTGGCTGCGCGCCTGCACCTCGGCGTGTCGCTGTGGACCGCCGGTCGCAAGGCCGAAGCGCGCGCGGAGTGGAAGGCCGTGCTCGAGCACGAGCCCGAGAACACGCGCGTGCACATGTACCTGCGGATGGCGGGCGAGGAGTAGCGCGCTGGCGGTGTCCGAACAGCTGCTCGCGGCCGCCACGGCGCCGCCGCGGGGCTGCGACGATCTGCCGGATGTCGGCGGCGTGATGCGAGCGCGGCTCGACGACTTCGTGGTCGAGGAGCTGCCCGCCTACGAGAGCGACGGCCGCCCCGGGCACTTGTTGCTGAGCCTGAAGAAGCGCGGGCTGACCAGCGAGGATGCGCTCCGCGAACTCGCCCGCCAGCTGCAGGTGCCGCGCGCCGAGATCGGTCTGGCCGGGCTCAAGGACTTCGACGCCGTCACCACCCAGCGCGTGAGCGTGCCCGATCGCGCCGCGGCGGCGCTGGCCAGCTTCACGCACCCGAAGATCGAGCTCGGCGAGCCGCAGCCACACTCGCACAAGCTGCGTCGCGGACACCTGCGCGGCAATCGATTCGCGATCACGCTGCGTCGGCTGCCGATCGATCTCGACGAAGC
>DATLLB010000436.1:0-4065 GCA_035538075.1 Enhygromyxa sp. | reverse complement strand
TGGCGGACGATCGCCGACGCACCGCAGCCGATCGCGCTGCGCCGCGAGACCGTCGAGTCCGCACCCGCAGGTCTCGGCAGCGCAGCGCGGCCGCCCAACCCCTACGCCGTCACGTTCCCGCAGGGGATCCTCTGGGCGGTGCTCGCCTGCGCGGCGACCTTCGCCGTCAGCCTCGTCGACGAGCGCAGCCAGGGCACGTTGCTGCGCCTCGCGGTCGCGCCCGTACCCCGCTTCGCGATCCTGGCCGGCAAGGCCGGAGCGTGTCTGATCGCGATCGTGTTCATGCAGCTCACGCTCACGAGCGTCGCGGTGCTCGGCTTCGGCGTGCGGCCGCACAGCTGGGGCCTGCTCGCGCTCGCGCTCGCTGCGACTGCGCTGTGCTTCGTCGGCGTGATGACGCTGCTCGCCGTGCTCGGCCGACGCACGCGCTCGGCCGCGGGGCTGAGCTGGGCCGTATTGATGAGCATGGCCATGCTCGGCGGCGGCATGCTGCCGCTGTTCATGATGCCGAGCTGGCTGCAGATGGTTGCGACCGCGAGCCCGGTCGCGTGGGCGCTGACCGCCATCGAGGGGGCGATCTGGCGCGGGTTCTCGCCGGCCGAGATGGCGCCGCCGTGCGCGGGGCTGATCGTGCTCGGAGCGGTGTGCCTCGCGATCGGGACTCGCTCGGTCCGCGAGCTCTGACTCAGGTCTGGGCGAACTTGGCGAGGTTCTCGGCCGACTCGAAGTAATGAATCGCGCCGCTCTCTTCCTTGCCCAGCACCGCCTTGGCCTTGTCGACCGAAGCCCCGCTGATCGGATCGATCGCCGTGCGCGACGACGGATCATCCGCGAGCTTGGTCTTGCACATCTCGCAGCAGCCGTAATACGTGGTCCCTTCGACATCGACCGGGATCTGCGGCTTGCCCATGAACTGATTGTTGACCATGCAGACCAGGCTCGGATCCTCGACCAGCGTCACCTTGCCGGCCACGGGCGCGGTCTGGGGCGCCGGCTTCGACGCGCTGGGCTCTGCTGCCGCATCGGGAGCCGGGCTCGGCGAAGAGCATCCGGCGACGAAGGCGATGACCATGATGGGACTGATCAGGCGATGCATGGCGGGCGTCGGCGAGACTCGATCGAGGAGCCCCCTCCGTCAAGCGGCTCACGGCGCGGCTTCCGACCCGCTCACCACACCATCGAGTCGTACGCCTCGCCGAGCACCTCGACCGATCGCTGCAGCCCGGCGCGCTCGCTCGCGGACATCTCCGGCGTCAGCACCTCCACGATCCCATGCGGCCCGACGATCGTCGGCAGCGAGAACGCGACGCCGTCGAAGCGCTCGTCCTGCACGCTCGAGAGCGTGAGCACGCGATGTTCGGGCCCCAGCGTCCACTGCAGCAGCGCGGCGGTGACCAGCCCGATCGCGTGGTTGGTCGCGCCCTTGCGCTTGATGATCTCGTACGCGGCGCAGCGCACCTCCTCGGCGATCTCGGCTTCGCGTCGCTCGCCCCACCCTCGCCAGTCGCGGAGGCGCACGCCGCCGACCGTCGCGCTCGACCACAGCACCACCTCGGAGTCGCCATGCTCGCCGATCACTTGCGCGTGGATCGAGCGCGCGTCGAGCTGCAGCTCGCGTCCGACCGCATAGCGGAGCCGCGCCGTGTCGAGCATGGTCCCGGTGCCGATCACCCGCGTGCGATCGAGGCCGGACGCCGCCACCGCCACGCGCGTCATGATGTCGACCGGGTTGGTGACGACGATCAGCAGGCCCGCGAGCCCGCGCAGCGACTCGGCGATCTTGGCCACGATCGTCGCGTTCTCGTTGAGCAGCTCGAGTCGCGACTGCCCAGGTCCGCCGCCGCGACCGGCCGCGATCACGACCGCGTCGGCGCGACACATCTCGTCGAGCTCGACGGCTCGCACGACCGCGGGCGGGTAGAACGAGCTCCCGTGGGCGAGGTCCATCGCTTCGCCCTCGGCGATCTCGGGGCGAATATCGTTCAGCCACAGCTCGTTGGCGACCCCCCGCCGCAGGATCGACGCGGCGATGCTCGTCCCGACCCAGCCCATGCCGATGATGCCGATCTTCATGGTGGAGCACGTGGCAAGAGCCGTGCCCGGCCTGCTAGTCTCGCGCGCATGAAGACTGCAAATTCACTTTGTCTCAGCTTGACTGCCCTGCTCGCGCTCGCGGCCTGTGCCGATGACGGCAACAACAATGCTGAAAACGCGGCCTCGGAGACCGGCGATGGCGACGGCGATCCCGGCGATGGCGATGGCGATGGCGATCCCGGCGATGGTGATGGTGATGGTGAGCCCGGCGATGGTGATGGTGAGCCCGGCGACGGCGACGGTGAGCCCGGCGATGGCGACGGTGAGCCCGGCGATGGCGATGGCGAGCCCGGCGATGGTGATGGTGATGGTGACGGTGAGCCCGGCGATGGCGATGGCGACGGCGACGGCGAGCCCGGCGACGGCGACGGCGAGCCCGGCGACGGCGACGGGGACTCGGACAACTGCGCGCTCACGTTCGAGACCTGCGGGGAGCTGATGGCCGCCTTCCAGGCCGAGACCCTGGAGGTCCGCAGCTGCAGCGCCGACTCGCAGTGCGGTCAGGAGCTCTCGGGCACCAGCTGCGGCTGCACGCGCAACTGGGTGGCCACGCTCGACGCCAACACCGATTGCTTCTACTCGCTGATCGATCAGGCCGGGGTGCTCGAGTGCGACCTCGGGCTGTTCAGCAGCTGCGATTGCCCGGCGGCCGACGGCTTCGTGTGCGACAGCGGCATCTGCCAGTGGAACTACCTCTGATCGGATCCACGGCGCCGTCGCCAGATCCAGAAGACCGGCACGCCCGAGAGCACGATCGCGACATCGAGCACGAACTTGCCGGTCTCTCGCACGGCGTAGTTGCCCAGCAGGTACAGCGCAGCCAATAAGAACGCGAGCGGCACGACCGGATATCCCCAGGTCCGGTACGGCCGCTCGAGATCGGGCCGACGCTTGCGCAGCACCAGCACGGCCGCGACGGCGAGCGCGTAGAAGGGCCAGATGCCGATCACGAATTGATCGGCGAGCTCGGCGAAGCCCTGAAACGAGACGAAGCCGACCCCGAGGATCATCGACAGCACGATCGCGCCGCCGGGCGTGCCGTGGGTCGGGTGCACCTGCGCGAGCCGGCGAAAGAACAGGTCGTCCTCGGCCATCGCGAAGAACACCCGCGGGCCGGTCATCATCGAGCCGTTGAGCGTGCCGAAGGTGCTGATCGCCACCGCGCCTGCGACCAGCACGGCGCCGACCGGGCCGATCAGCGCCTCGGCGACGTCGGCCGCGATCAACGGGCGCCCGGGCATCTGCTCGAGCGGGACGGTGCGCACGTAGACGAAGTCGACGAGCAGATAGAGGCCCACGACGATCGCGGTGCCGGCGATGAACGCCCGCGGCAGGTTGCGGGCCGGATCGCGGATCTCCCCGCCGACGAAGCCGACGTCGGACCAGCCGTCGTAGGCCCACAGCACCGCGACCATCGCGAGCCCGAACGCGGCCAGGCTGCCGGGCTCGGGCGCGTCATCGGGGCGCTCGGGCAAGTGCTCGACGGCCGGCAGCAGGTCGGGGACCAGCACCAGGCCGAGCACCACCAACGCGAGGATCGCCGCGACCTTGAGCGCGGTCGAGACATTCTGAATGATCGCGCCCAGCCGAATGCCGCGATAATTGACGATCCCCACCACCACGATGAACAGCGCGGCCAGGCCCTGCGCGAACGAGATCGTCACGCTGTCGAACAGAACCAGCAGCGGGCGCCCGGGATCGTGGCCGAGCGAGCGCCACGTGTACTCGGCCGAGGTCACGGCGATCGCCCCGTACGCGGCCGGGCGCAGGATCAGCAGCTCGGCCCAGCCGAACAAGAAGGCCGGCAGCTCGCCGAAGGCCTCGCGCACGTACACGTAGATGCCACCGGTGCGCGGGAACATGGCCCCGAGCTCGGCGAAGGTCAGCGCGCCGGCCAGCGCCACCAGCCCACCGAGCACCCACGCGAGCACGAAGGGGCCGACGGTGTTCAAATCCTGCGCGACCACGGCC
>DATLLB010000435.1:0-2059 GCA_035538075.1 Enhygromyxa sp. | reverse complement strand
TGATCGAGCAGCTCGGCCGACTGCTCGGCGCGGACGTGCGTGGCTTCGCAGGCGTCGGTCCACGCGGCCTGCCAGTCCTGCGTCCACGCGTCGAGCTCCGGCAGCAAGCGGCCGCCGAGATCGCGGGCCCACTCTTGCTCGAACGTGCCGAAGTGGCTTGCGATCGCCTGACGATCCTCCGGCGTGAACGCGTCGCCCAAGGCCGCCGCCGCGCCCGCGCACACGGGCTCGTCGGTGACCGGATCGGGTTGGCTCGCGATCACACCCCAGACCAGCGCGCCAACCAGCGCCACGCCGACGCCTGCGAGCCCGAGGCTGCGGCGGCGCGCGTTGGGATCGGTGCGCAGCTCGGCCAGCAACGATCGCATGTCGGGCCAGCGCCGCTGCGGATCGTGGGCCAAGCCGCGTGTCACCGCTCGGCGTATCCACGCCGGCACGTCGCTGCCGCTCGGTGGCTCGCGCAGGTTGCCCTGCGTGATCGCAAACATCAGCACGTGCAGGTTTTCGCCCGCGTACGGTCGCTCGCCGTAGAGCGCCTCCCACAGCGCCACGCAGAAGCTGAACTGATCCGCGCGCCCGTCGATCTCCGCGTGGCTGTACTGCTCGGGGGCCATGTACGCCGGAGTCCCGAGCGTCGCGCCGGTCACCGTCATGCGCATCGACAACGACTTGATCGACTTGCCGCCGCCCAGCGAGTGATCGAGCGCTGGCAAGGTCGCGTCATCGACCGCGTGCGCGGTGGGGGAGCGCGGCTCTGCTTGCATCGGCGCGAGCTCGGGCGTGCTCGGGTTGAGCACCGCTTGTCGAGCCAGACCAAAGTCGGCGACCCGCACCGATCCGTCACGCCCGACCAGCACGTTGGCCGGCTTGAAATCACGGTGGATCAGCCCGGCCGCATGCGCAGCTGCGAGCCCTTCTCCGGCCGCCAGAAACCGCGCCAGCACCTCGCGCCACGGATGCGGCTTGCCCTGGCCATCCGCACCCGCGCTGATCCAGTCGGCCAGGTTTCCCCCGTCGACGAACTCCATCGCCACGAACACCCGCACGTCGTGGGTCCCGACGTCGTGGACCGCGACCACGTTGGGGTGATGCAGCTTGGCCATCGCCTGGGCCTCGCGCAGCAAACGACCATGGCCCGCGCTGGTCGCCATCGCGTCGCTCTGACCGGGCAGCAGCAGCTTGATCGCAATCTTGCGATCGAGCTCCGGATCATAGGCCGCATAGACCTCGCCCATGCCCCCGACGCCGAGCCGCTCGAGCACCACATAGCGACCGACCACATCTCCGCGCACGAGCGGCCGCGTCTTGCCGGGCTTGCTCGGCGTGGGTTCGTGCGCCGCAACTTCACCGGCCAGGGTCGCAAGGTCGTCCTCGAGCTCGCTCGCGGGCACGCGCGAATGGTAGCAGCTGCTCGCGCTCGACGACCAACAACGGCGGGCCAGAGTGAACGTCGCACTCCATCACTGATGGGCTGTCCACGCGGTGACATCAGATCCCGCACCACAACCATCCGGCGTCACATACGAGCTCCAATTGACCGTGGAGACATAGTTGCCGACGGTCGCGACCTCGCCCCAGCCGAGCGTCTTTTGGCTCCCGTTGGCCACGAAAGTCACGTCGCGCAGCTTCCAGCTGCCACATTCGTCGCTGCAGTCGTCGGCGATCACCGGCGCCAGCGCGAGCGCATTGTGGTTGAGATCCTCGCTCGCCGAGCCGACCGAGTACCACGGGTCCTCGTCGGCACTCCATGCGATGTCGACACGATTTCGCCGACACACGCCCGGCTCGACCTGCTCGGCGTAAACATAGAAGAACGCACACTCGCCGCCTTCGAAGCCGGGCAGCCAGCTCGGATTGGGCAGATCGATCTCGAGCGTCAGCTCCTGACCCTCGCACTCGACGTCGCAGGCACACGCGGCGATCGTGTGACTGCTACCGTTGACCGCCTTCACGCGCGCGACGAAGGCCAGCTCGTTGCAGTTCTCGGGCTCGAGGAAGGCTCCGTACAGCTGGATGGCGACGCCGGGCTGATCCGGCTCCTTGCACGACAGCGCTGGAT
>DATLLB010000434.1:0-14392 GCA_035538075.1 Enhygromyxa sp. | reverse complement strand
TGGCCGAAGGCCGCCAGCCCGCGGCGGCGATGCAGGCCTATTTCGATCGCGTCGCCGCGGGGACCCTGTTCATGAAAGGCAAGCTGCGCTCACCCGAGGTCCCGCGCGAATGGGTCGACGAACGCGAGGCGCGGTTCGGGTGAATTACAAGAGCGCGCGCAAGCTCGGGTAGCTCGCGCGCGCTGAAAAATCGCAGGCGTCCTACGAGCAGGAATTGAAGAACACGACCTCGCCTTCGGCACAGTACCAATTGTCGCCGTTGGCATCGCAGCAACCTTCACCCGTCAGGCCCGAGTTCGCGCAGGGGTCACCTTCGAGAAGGCCATTGGGGCACTCGAGGGGGAAGTTGCCGCCCGGGTCGGCCCCTTCGAACCCACAGTCGTAGTACGGGCCGTCCGGATTCCAACCGCACATTCCGGCCGGCTCGCCATCGCCGTCGCCAGTCGGGTCGCCATCGCCATCGCCATCGCCGGTCGGGTCGCCGTCGCCATCGCCATCGCCAGTCGGGTCGCCGTCGCCGTCACCATCGCCAGTCGGGTCGCCGTCACCGTCACCGTCGCCATCGCCGTCGCCAGTCGGGTCGCCGTCGCCATCTCCGGTCGGGTCGCCGTCGCCGTCTCCGGTGGTATCGCCGTCGCCGTCACCGACGCTGTCTCCGGTGTCGGTGGTGTCGACCGAGATGCATCCAGCCAACGCTACGGCGCCGACGAGTACAAAAGAGGGGAGCTTTTCGAGCATGGTGGAACGGTACACGGAGACGAAGAAGCCCGCGAGTTCGAACTCGCGCTTCCAGTCAAACCAATTGTGGGCGGGACAGGGTTTGAGACTAGCGGACAGCCCGGCGGAACACGAAGCAGGCGTCGGTCGGATCTGCGGGGTCGTAGAGCACCGTGACCGGATCGCCCTCGCTCCAATATCCGGCCAGCTTGTTCGGGTATTGGATGAAGCACCGGTACTCGACGCCCTCGACCTGGTAGGCGAACTTGACGTTGGACGTGATCGCGTCCTCGAACGCGCTCGTGGTCACTGCGACGATTCGACCGAGCACGGCGCTGCCTTCGATGAACAGCCGACGATAGCGATTCACCCGTTGGCGTTTGTCCCGGGCGTACCACAGCGGCACGATGCCGAACGTGATCACACCATAACCGAGCATCAGCAAGCCCCGCCCGAACCGGTTGCGAACGCTGCGGTAGAGCGCGTAGGGATCGATGAGATCGAGGTAGATGTCGGCGAACGGGCCGGCGGGATCGCGCGGCGGCGGGCCAACGTCGACGTAGCGCGGGCCGTCACCGCCCATCACCGCGATCACCGGTGGGCTTGGGGCCGTGGTGGCCAGCGCGACGCTCGGACTCGATTCGCTCACATAAATCGCCCGTGCGGCCGCGGCCGAAGCCGGGCGCTTGCGCGGGGCCGGCTCGAGCAGCGCACGGATCAGTCGGACGAGGCGCGGGTCGGCCGGGAGCTCGTCGGGTACTTCGAGCCGACCCGTGTCCCAAGGAAACTCGTGCGGCGGCATACCGCTGGCCAGCTCGAGCAGCGTCGCGCCGAGGGCGTAGAGATCCGTGGTTGCCCCGACATGCCCGAGCAGCTGCTCGGGCGGCATGTAGCCGAAGGTCCCGACGACCGTGGTCCCGACCTGCGTGGGCGGCCGCCAGCCCAGACACACGCCACCGAAGTCGATCAGGATCGGCCGGCCGTCGTCGCGGATCAGGATGTTCGAGGGCTTGACGTCGCGGTGGAACACCGGCGGCGCGCGACCGTGCAGGTACTCGAGCACGTCGAGCAGCCCATGCACGAGCCGCTCGATCTCGTCGGTACCCAACAGCGGGCCGTGCTCGAGCCGGTGACGGAGCGAGGACGCGTCGACGAACTCCTGAACCAGGAAGAGCCCGAGCCCGCCGCCCTCGCGCGGGTGCTCGAAGAACTCGATCACCCGCGGCACGCTCTCGTGTCGGAGCATGGCCAGAACCTTGGCCTCGCGCTCGAACAGCTCGACGTGCTTCCAGGCCGGGTTGCCGTCGTCCGGCACATCGTTCGCCCCGAGCCGCAGCTCCTTGATCGCGACGAACCGCTCGGGCTCAGCTTCGCGGGCTGCTTTCGGCCGACAGAGCCACGTCGTCGCGAAGCCACCGCGGCCGAGCTGGCGCACGACCTCATAGCGCTCGGCGATCGTGCGAGGCTGATCGGTCAACGGCGAAAGTCTGCCGGCTCGGGCCAGTCCCCAGCAAGCCATCCGTGCCCGATGGATTGTTTTCAACGCGATATGTGTGGGCGGGACAGGGTTTGAACCTGCGACCCCCGCGGTGTAAACACGGTGCTCTGACCAGCTGAGCTACCCGCCCGTGGGTCGCACGGTAGCAGAACCGTCGCCGGTCGCCAATCCGAGCTCGAGCCGTCGAAGGATCGTGCGCTGATCGTCCGCCAGCGCCGCGAGACGGTCGGCGCACGAGCGGCCGCCGATCACCAACGCAGGATCGATGTCGACGAGCGGCTGCAGCACGAAGTCGCGAGCGCCCAGCTCGGGGTGTGGGAGCGTCAACCCGGCGACGGCGACGACGAGCTCGCCGCCATGCTCGTCGAATCCGCACAGCAGATCGAGATCGAGGGTCCGATCCCCCCATCGCACGCGCCGCTCTCGACCGTGACGGCGCTCGATCGCCAGCGTGTGCGCGAGCAGATCGATCGGGGCCAAGCCCTCGCAGCGCAGCTCGACGGCGGCGTTCAAGAACGATCCGCTGCCGGGGCCGAGCGGGCGCGTCTCCCAGATGTGCGAGCGTCGCTCGATCGCCACGCCGGGCACGCCAGCGAGGGCATCGGCGGCCGAGCGCAGGTTGGCCAAGCGATCGCCGAGGTTGCTGCCGATGCCGACGTACAGCCGCCCAATCATGGTTGCTCCTGCGGGCCTTCGATGCGGATGGGCTCGATCGCGGCGACCGGTCGGCGCGTGTCGGCGATGCCCGTGTGCGCCTCGATCATGCCGTCGAAGGGGACGCGCAGGGACAGGGCGAGCACGCGCGGCTCGATGGCGTCGCCGTCGCGGCGCGTGATCTCGAGGACCGCAGGCACGACGCCATTCGCAGGTGCGGGCCGCGACCAGCTCGCGAGCTCGAAGCGCGCCCGACCTTCGTCGTCGGTCTGTGCCTCGACCTCGATCTCGCCGTCCACGATCAAGCGCAGCGCTCGCTCGCGCACGGGCGCGCCGTCGGGCTCGCTGTTCGGACACGGGTGGCCCGGGCCGAGCTGCACTTCGAAGGCCTCCGCATAGCGCGTCTCGTCGCGAGAGCGCAGCGCGTCGACGATCCCGGCGGCCAACAGCCCCGCGGAGAGGACCGCGAACACGGTGCCGACGACGTACCCGCCGGTCGAGGGGGTGACCACGCGGCCCTGCCCGTCGACCAGCCGATTCGAGAACAGCTGCGGCTTCGCGAACGCCAGCGCTGCAAACCCACCGCTGGCGATCCCGAGCGTGAAGTCCCAGATCACGAAGTTACGGTTGCTGCGCTCGATCGCCTCGACGCGCATGACCGGCACGTGGCGCACGCCCACGCAGCTGTCGTGCTCGCGCAGCTCGATCAGCACGCGCGGACCCAGCTGCACGTACTCGGCCACGTAGTCGCGGCGGTCGAGCTGCTCGACGCCGAACTGCTGTGGCGTCGCTTCGCGCGGGCGCACGCTGACCTGCGTGTTCACGTCGATCGGCGCGCAGCCGAGCGCGAGCGACAACGCCAGCAGGGCTGCCAGGCCCAGGCCAGCGCGGCTCACAGCCTCACGACTTCGCCGAGCTTCTCGCCGACCACCTTGGCGACCGTCGCCATCAGCTCGTCGTCGGTCTTGCGGGCGATCCACTGGCCGCGCTCTTCGATGAAGTCGAAGTGCCAAGCGGTGGTGCCCGCGGCCATCCAGATCTGCTCGGCGGCCGAGTGGGCGTTGATCACGAAGCGCTCGCCGCTGGCAAAGCCGAGCGTGAGCACGTCGCCGGCGAGATCGACGTCGAGGTCGTCATGCTCGAGCTCGCCGAGCGCCTCGTCGATGTGACGCAGCGCCTTGCTCGACTCCGTGTAGAAGGTCTTGCGATCCATGGCTGATCCTACTGCGCGGGTTCGGGCGCGGGAGCGGGTTCGGGCGTGCCCTCGGCGAGCGACGCAGGCAGGTCGAAGCCCTGTGCCTCGGCCTGCTCGGGGGTCATCATCGGCAGCGCCTCGCCGTTGGGCAGCACGATCGTCTGCGGCGGGTGCTCGAGCCACGCGCCCACGCGCTCGCGGAACACCTCGTCGGCGGCGTCGCGCTCGGTGGTGAAGCGGTCCCACGCGCGCCAGCCGAAGAACCCGAGCAGCGGCAGATAGATCGCCAAGCGGATGATGATCCCGAGCCGCGGCTTGCGTTTGGGTTTGGGCTGCTCGGCCACCGCGCGACTGTGCCAGTTCATTCGGTGGAGGTGAAGGGCTGGCGGCGTCGGACGAAGCCCGCAACCTCGCCACCTTCGTGCAGCTCGGACGGATACTCGACGATCACGCTGCGGGTCAGCGCGAGCGTGACATCGCAGGTGCCGCCGTCTCCGCCGCTGGTCAGCATGAACGGCGCGACGGTGTAGCTGCCGGTGTCCTCGACCTCGTAGGCGATGCCGAGCGCCTCGATGCATTCGGAGCCGACCTCGTCCTCGACCGCCAGCTCCATCATTCCGTCGGGCCACGCCGGATCCCAGCTGATGTCGAGCGAAGCGCCGCGCGAGTGGGTGCTGTCCGCAACGGGCGACAGGATCTCGAAGCTCGGCGGCAGCTCGACGGTCACGCTCACGCTCTTCGCATCGTCGCGCGAGAGCGTGATCTCGTACGCGCCGACCGAGTCACCGTCGAACTCGACCGTGTAGTAGACGTGCCCGAGCGCGCGGACCAAGCTGGCCTCGACGCCGTTGACCTCGAGCCGATCGCGATCGGGACACAGCGCGAGCGCAGCCCCTTCGGCGCCCGCAGCCTCGAACTCGATCTCGACCTCGACCTGCTCGCCGAGGTCGGAGACCGTCGCCCACATCACGATGGCGTCGGTGTCGAGATCACAGCTGCGTGCCTCGCTCGCGCACCCCAACGCCGTGACACCGAGGAGCGCCACCGTGGTACGAGATCCGAACATCCGTACCAGCATACCCGCCCGCGCGCTGGCTAGTGAACGAAGGTCCATTCTTTTGATCCGAAGGTCAAAACCGTGCCCGTCACGATATCGCGCGCGCCAGAAATTTCTTCTCAATTTCCAGCATCAACACGAGTAGCGGATAGAATCGGGCTCACGGGCTTGACTTGGGCAACGTAGCGCGCGGAATGCAAGGCGACGAACCAAACGCTGGAGGCGACGGCACCCTGGGCCGCATTGCGCTCAAGCAAGTCCGCGTGAGCCGAGCGGAGGTCGAGGCACGCAGTCGCGAGGGCAGCAACGCGGTGCGCAAGGTCAACAACAACCCGATGAACCGGTTGGTGCCGTACCTCGATCTGTTCTGGCGGCTCAGCGACGACGAGCTCTCGCGGCTCGCTCGCACGCCGACCAGCGCGGTCGAGGGGCTTCGTCAGCAGGTCGAAGAGGTCAACCGCGCGCTCGGTCGCTACGCCGATCTGCTGCCGCGCTTGAGCGACGACGAGCTCGCGCGCCTGACCGGCGCGAGCACCAAGACCATCCGCTTCTGGCGGCTCAGCCAGCCTCGCCACCTGCAGGGCGACAGCCGTCGCGCTGCCGATGCGACGACCCGCCGCGAGCCGGGCTCGGCGCAGAGCTCCGGCAGCATGGTCCGCGACGAGGAGCTGTCGGAGACCAGCAGCTCGCAGCCGCTGCGCGTGGCCAGCGAGCAGAGCAGCACGGGCGAAGTCTACGAGGCCGTGGCCGAGATCAACTCGGGCACCGTCGTCGTCGACACGACCGGCTGATCAAGTCCCGGGCGTGTGCCCGAACAGCTCGATGTGCAGACGCAGGCCGATGCGCATGCCGGTCTGCATGCACGTCGCGACCAGCCGTCGATAGCCCGCGCGCAGCGAGTCGGCGTCGGTGCTCTCGGGCATCAGCAGCACGCGCTCGCGCTGATCGGGAGCGATCGCCAGCGCGTCGAGCAGCGCATGGATCTCCGCGAGGTCGGCGGCCAGCACCGCCTCGTCGCTCGTGCGGACCACGAACTTGAGCTGCCACGCGAAGCTGTCGATCAGCCGACGAAGCACGTCGAGGTCGAGCCGCGCTCGCTCGTGTCGCTGCGCCAGCGTGGGCTTGCCCTCGGCGGCGGCCCGCTCCCACGGAGTGCTGTGGGCGAGCTTCGGCGAGATCGAGATCAGGTCGACCTCGAGCTGCTCGCACCAGACCGTGCCCGCGGTCTCGATCGTCACATGCCGCCCGCGCGCTCGCAGTCCCCGGCACAGGCTCGCGGTCGCGGGAAACAGCAAGGGCTCGCCGCCGGTCACGACCACGTGGCGCGGGCCTCGGACGCACCACGCGATCAAGTCGTGGATCGACTCGCGCTCACCCTCCGGCGCCCATGAGCTCTTCGGCGTGTCGCACCAGCCGCAACGCAGGTTGCAGCCGGAGATCCGCACGAAGCTGCTCGGCACACCGACCAGCGCGCCCTCGCCCTGCAGCGAGACGAAGCGCTCCTGAATCCGCAGCTGTTCGAGCTGGGCGTCGGGGGTCGGCACGTCGGGATGCTGCACCAACTCTTCCCTCTCGACCATCGCCTGCTACCCTCGCCCGCCATGCAATCTCCGAGGACGAAGATCGTCGAGGCGCTGGCGGCCGAGCCCCCGGTCGCCGTACGCGTGAAGGGCTGGGCCCGTACCGTGCGCGACAGCAAGAATGTCGTGTTCATCGAGCTCAACGACGGCTCCTGCTTCGCCAACCTGCAGGTGGTCGCCGGCTCCGAGCTCGACAATCACGAGGAGCTTCGCCACCTGACCACGTCCTCGGCGCTGTGCGTGGAGGGCGAGCTGGTCGCCTCGCCGGCCAAGGGTCAACGCGTCGAGCTCAAGGCCACCAAGATCGAGATCGTCGGGCGCGCCGACCCCAGCTATGCGCTGCAGAAGAAGCGCCACGGGTTCGAGTTCCTGCGCGAGCAGGCCCACCTGCGCGTGCGCACCAACACCTTCGGCGCGGTGTTCCGGGTCCGCAGCGTGCTCGCGCAGGCCATCCACCGCTTCTTCGGCGAGCGCGGCTTCGTCTACGTGCACACGCCGATCATCACGGGCAGCGACGCCGAGGGGGCTGGTGAGATGTTCCGCGTGACCACGCTCGACGTCGGCAACCCGCCGCGCAAGCCGGACGGGAGCGTCGACGACGATCAGGACTTCTTCGCCAAGCCGACCTACCTGACCGTCTCGGGCCAGCTCAACGGCGAGACCTTCGCGATGGGGCTCTCGGACATCTACACGTTCGGACCCACGTTCCGGGCCGAGAACTCCAACACCAGCCGACACGCGGCCGAGTTCTGGATGATCGAGCCGGAGATGGCCTGGTACGACCTCGACGACGACTGCCGGCTGGCCGAGGACTTCGTCAAGTACCTGCTACGCGCCGCCCTCGATCACTGCGGCGAAGATCTGCAGTTCTTCGATCAGCGCATCGACAAGGGCCTGATCGCCCGGCTCGAGGCGGTCGCGTCCGCGGACTTCGCCCGCATCACCTACACCGAGGCGATCGAGCTGCTCCACAAGTCCGGGCAGAAATTCGAGTACCCGGTCGAGTGGGGCAAGAACCTGCAGGCCGAGCACGAGCGCTACATCACCGAGACGATCATCGGCCGGCCCACCTTCGTGGTCGACTACCCCAAGCACATCAAGGCCTTCTACATGCGCCGCAACGACGACGACAAGACCGTCGCGGCCATGGATCTGCTGGTGCCGAAGATCGGCGAGCTGATCGGCGGCTCGCAACGCGAGGAGCGGCTCGACGTGCTCGAGCGGGTGTTCGCTGAGGATCCCAACCTGAAGCCCGAGCACTATTGGTGGTACATGGACACCCGCCGCTTCGGCACCGCGCCGCACTCGGGCTTTGGGCTGGGGTTCGAGCGGCTGATCATGTACGCGACGGGGATGGAGAACATCCGTGATGTGATCCCGTTCCCCCGCACGCCTCGCCACTGCGAATTCTAATTTTGATGGAGGGCCGTCGCCGGCCGTCGCCGGCCCTCCCCCGTGCCGGGCAGACCCGTCACGGGACCCCCTCCCACACGGTCGCCCCTTCGGGGCTCCTCGGCGCTGGGAGCTGCGACGTCTCCATTGCGACTGCGGTAGCATTCGCCAAGCGCGCCGAGGCGTGCGAGCGAGCCACCGTGACCAATCGCGAGTCGACCTCCTCCTCAATCGAGCAACCCCCCGAGCACCCCCGGTCGGGCCGTCGGGCCGCCCGCATCGGCGGCAGCCTGCTCACGCTCGCGAGCGTGCTCGGTCTGCTGACGGTGGTCGCGAGCTCGTGTCGCACCGAGCCGCTGCCGAGCCAAGCGCCAGCGTTGGGCGCCAGCCTCGAGCTGGCAGCCGGCGAGGTGGTGTTGGTCGGCGACGGCGGCGACACGATGTTGATGTCGAACACGCCGCTGCCGATCGGCGCTCGGCTGCGCGTGGGTGCGGGCGCGCGCGCGTTGGTGCGGCTCGGCGACGGCACGCGCGTGTTCTTGCGCGACAACACCACGGTCACGCTCGGCGACGCGCTGGCGCTCGAGTCGGGCCACGCGTGGGTCGACGCGCCGCCGCTCGAG
Source organism: Enhygromyxa sp. (assembly GCA_035538075.1). GTDB lineage: Bacteria > Myxococcota_A > Polyangia > Nannocystales > Nannocystaceae > Plesiocystis. The sequence goes on along the minus strand of DATLLB010000434.1, from coordinate 5,676 downwards.
CAAGGCCAGCGCGCAGGCGTGCACTCGCTCGGCACCGTGCAGGTCGCGGTCAGTGACGGTGGCGCGAGCCTCAGCCGGGTCGACGATGCGGTCGAGATCTACGTGGCCGAGGGTCTGGCGATCGTGACCGCGCCGGGCGGCCGCACCGAGGTGGAGCCCGGTGAGCGAGCGCTGGTGTCCGGTTTGGCCGCGCCGACCGTCGAGCCCGTGAAATTTTGGGACGACTGGACCGGCGGCATGGGGGATCACAGCGCCGCTGGTTCCTCTTCCTCGTCGGGGCCGTGGATCGGTACCGGCAGCCTCTATGCGATCGACCACATGGCCGGACCGGGCGCGCCCGCGCTGCCGCTCGCGATCCAGCGGCAGTCGGTCGAGGTCGCGATCGATCAACAGATCGCCGAAACCGAGGTCGAGCAGGTGTTCTTCAACCCGGCCAGCGGCGACGTCGAGGGCTGGTACTGGTTCACGGTGCCCGAAGACGCGATGTTGGTCGGGTTCGCGCTGGAGACCGACGGCGAGCTGGTCGAGGCCGAGGTCGTCGAGCGCAAGCAGGCCACGCAGACCTTCGAGGCCGCGATCGTGCGGCGCGTCGATCCGGCGCTGCTCGAGTGGATCGACGCGAGGACCGTGCGCGCGCGCATCTACCCGATCCCCGGCGCCGGCACGCGACGCGTGGTGCTGCGCTACCAGCAGCTGCTCTCGGAGAGCGAGGGCAAGCTTCGCTACACCTACCCGATGGCGGCGCCGCTCGGGCGCGAGGCCGCGACGATCGAGGAGTTCTCGCTGCAGGTCCAGCTACGCGGTGACTTGGCCGAGCGCTACGGCATCGCGACCCGCAACGACGCCCGCGTCGAGGGCGAGAACAACCGCGTGACCATGCGGCGCTCCGGGTTCACGCCGCGCGCCGACTTCGAGCTCGAGCTCACCCGCAAGCCGGGTGGCGAGAGCGAGCCGACGGTCGTGCGCGCCAGCGTGTTCGAGCCGCGCGGGGATCAGGCCGACTACGTGCTGCTTCGCTGGCTGCCGGACATCGAGTTCGCGAGCGCGGCGGTGCCCAAGGGCGAGGTCGTGGTCGTGGTCGACACCTCGGCCGGCAGCGATCCCGGCGAGCATCAGACCAAGCTCGCGGTCGCCGAGGCGCTGCTGCGATCGCTCAGCACCGAAGATGAGTTCGTGCTGGTCGGCGCCGATCTGAACGCCGAGGTGCTCTATCCGCAGGAGGGCATGGCCAAGGCCACGCCCGAGGCGATCTCGGCCGCGCTCGAGCAGCTCGGCAAGCGCAAGCCCGGCGGCGCGACCGACATGGGGGCGATCTTCGAGCAGTCGGTCGAGCGCGTGCATGGCCGCACGCAGCCGGCGATCGTCTACATCGGCGACGGGCTCGCGACCTCGGGTGCGATCGCTGGCGACGCGATCGCGGAGCGCCTGAGCTGGACGCTGGCCGGCTCGCCCGCGCGGCTGTTCACAATCGCGGTCGGGCGCGAGGTCAACGACGCGCTGCTCACTCGGCTGGCGCGGATCGGCGGCGGCCGAAGCCTGCGCGTGGAGGATCCGAGCGAGGCCGTGATCCGAGCGCTCGAGCTGTCGGGCGCGCTCAAGACTCCGACGCTCACCAACTTGGCCGTCGACGTGGGCCAGGGGCTCGACGACGTGTTCGCGAGCGCGGAGGGCAAGCTCTCGCGCGGCGAGGAGCTGACGATCCTCGCCCGCACCCACCACCCGCTGCCCGAGAACGTGAAGATCCGCTTCAGCTTCGCGGGCGAGACCTACGAGCGCACCTATGAGCTCGTGCGCGACAAGGACAGCAACGTGCTCACGCGTCTGGTCCCGCGCCTGTGGGCCAACGCGTACGTGCAGAGCTTGTTGATCGACAGTCGCGGCCCCGAGGCCGTGCGCGGCAAGGTGCTCACGCTCGGCATCGAGTACGGGCTGATGACGCCCTTCACTTCATTCCTCGCGCTCGAGAGCGACGCAGCCTATCGGCGCGCAGGCATCGAGCGGCGGCGGCGAGAGTTCCCGGTGCTGACCGCCGACGCGGGCGCGCTGCAGGACGAGCCTGCGGTGGAGCGCGAGTCGCCGACGATCCTCTCGATGATCGGCGCGGCCGCGTCGGCGCCGTTTGGCTGCGTCGTCGCACCGCCCGAGGATCGCCAGCGCGAGGAGCAGACGGGCGCGAGCGAAGATCGTCCCGCGCGCGAGCAAGCACGCGCACAGACTCGCGGGCCTGCGCCGTCCTCGGGCACACCGACCGACGCGCGGCTCGAGCCGACGCCCGAGCCGGCCGACGCGACCGTCGAGGAAGACGGCAACCTCGGCGGCCAGGGTGCAGCGATCGCCCGCAAGGCCGGGAGCCTCGGCGTGGTCAAGCTCGACGCCGAGAGCTTCGACGGGCTCGCCGACGATCGGGCCGGACGGCTCGCGGCCGCGGGCTATCAGGTCGCCGCGCCGCCGGCATGGGTCGACGAGGTCACCGAGTCCGAGCTCGCTCGGCGCTCGCTCAACGGTCGCGCGCCCGTGCTCTACTCCTCGATCCCACGCGATCAGAGCTTCGCCTGCAGCGACGCCTCGACGCGAGGGCTCGCGCATCGCCGACTCCTGTGGGGCCGCCGCCTCGATCGCCAGACTGGCATGGCCGGGATGCTGCGCGTCTACGAAGCCTCGTTGGCGGCCTGCGAGCTGCAGCGCTGGCGCGATCAACAAGCCTTCTTGGATCTCCTGCAAGCCCGCGCGCGGACCGAGGCCGAGATCCAGCTGCTGCTCGGGCACTTCTACATGGACGCCGACGCGCGGCTGTTCTTGGTCGCCGCGCTGCAGCGCCGGCTGATCGAGCCGCAGCTGATCGCGGCGGTCAACTACGCGATCCATGGCGGCATCGAGCCGTGGTGGGAGATCGATCGCCAGCTCGACGTCACCGACGATCCACACGAGCGCCTGCGGATCCTCGACGCCGCGCTGATCAACAAGCCCGGCGATCCCGACGGTGAGCGGCGCATGCTGGCCGAGCTCGTCGCCCAGGATCGCCGCGACGACGCGATCGCTCGCGGCTTGCGGCTGCGCGACCACGGCCAGATGACGCCCGAGCTGGCGGTGCTGGTCGGCGAGCTGCTGGTCGCGGCCAAGCGCGAGGACGCGGCCAAGCGGCTCTACTCGGAGCTGGTCGAGTTTGCGCCCGATCAGCTCGACAGCCGCCGCCTGCTCGGCGACATCTTCATGCGCCACGGCTGGAGCGCGGACGCGTATCGCCAGTACGAATTGTTGTTCGAGCTGACGCAGGCGCCCGAGGACGCGATCCGCATGGCTCGCGCCGCGGCCTCGACCGATGAGGCGCTGCGCCTGCTCGGCCGCGTGCAGTCCGGCGAGGGGCGTCCTGGCGAGGATGATCCGCGTCGCTTCGCGCGGCTGCATGCGGCGGTGTTGCTGGCGATCCTGATCGACACCAAGGCCCACGATCTCGACAAGCTCGAGGCCCGACTCGAGGCGCTCAACCTGTTCGAGGGCCCGGGCACCTGGGAGCTGCTCTTGTGGAGTGATTTCGGCGCTGCGCTGACGCTGGCCAGCGAGGATCAAAAGGCGATCGTGCAGGCCGACGGCGTCGACGCGAGCGACACCGGCTTGTTCGCGCGCCAGTACGCGGGCGGCGTGCCCAACCTGGTCGTGCGCCACAGCGGGCTGGTGCCCGATCGCGCGGTTGCGTGGGAGCGGATCACGCTCCGCTGGGACGGCGAGGCCTTCAAAGTCTCGCGCTCGCAGGGGATGATCGAGGCCAAGGTCGCCCGCGCGGCGGAGCCGGCGATCATCGAAGAGAACGAGGCCGAGCCGACCGAGTGAGGCGGGTCTACGTGCGGCTCTGAGTCGCCGGAGAAGGAGGCACCAGGGCGTCGCGGTGGTTGGCGACCGCGTCGAGCACGGCCGGCCGACAACCACTCCCGCCCTCCTCGTCGATGAAGCGGACCAGCTCGCGACGCATCCGCGGATCCCAAAACCGCTTCAGATGCCCCGCGACGCCGTCGCTGATCGCCTTCGGATCGCCCTCCGCCTCGAAGAACGAGGCGATCTGGTTGGCCATGCTCACGAGCTTGTGTGCGTCCATGATCGCCTAACCGTTCGGAACCAGAGCTTCCTGCTCGCGCTGGAACTCGTCGAACTGCTGCTGCCAGATCGAAGGCTCGCTCGTGCGGCTGACCTCGACGGCGGTGACCTTGTACTCGGGGCAGTTGGTGGCCCAGTCGGAGTTCTCGGTGGTGACCACGTTGGCGCCCGAGCTGGGGAAGTGGAAGGTCGTATAGACGACCCCCGGCTGCACGCGCTCGGTCACGTTGGCGCGTAGGGTGGTCTCGCCCGCGCGGCTGCGGACGCGGCACCAGTCGCCGTCGGCGATGCCTCGCTGCTCGGCGTCGTGCGGGTGGATCTCGAGCAGATCCTCGCGGTGCCAGGTCGAGTTGGCGGTCCGTCGCGTCTGCGCGCCGACGTTGTATTGACTGAGGATCCGCCCGCTGGTCATCAGCAGCGGGAACTTGCGAGTGCTGCGTTCGCTGGTCGCGACGTACTCGGTGACCACGAACTTGCCCTTGCCACGCACGAACTCGTCGACGTGCATGACCGGCGTGCCCTCGGGCGCCTGCTCGTTGCACGGCCACTGGATGCTGCCGAGCTCGTCGAGCTTGGCGTAGCTGACGTTGTGGAAGGTCGGCGTCAGCCGGGCGATCTCGTCCATGATCTGGGACGGATGCGTGTAGCTCCAGTCGAGCCCCACCGCCCGGGCGATCAGCTGCGTGACCTCCCAGTCGGCATAGCCGTTCTTCGGCGCCATCACCTTGCGGACCGGCTGGATCCGCCGTTCGGCGTTGGTGAAGGTTCCGTCCTTCTCGAGGAAGGTCGAGCCCGGCAGGAAGACGTGGGCATAGTTCGCCGTCTCGTTCAGGAACAGGTCCTGCACCACGACGCAGTCCATCGCCGCCAGCCCGGCCGCGACATGCTTCTGGTCCGGGTCCGACTGCAGGATGTCCTCGCCCTGGATGTAGAGCGCCCGGAACTCCCCATCGACCGCCGCGTCGAGCATGTTGGGGATCCGCAAGCCCGGCTCCGGGTCGATCGCGACACCCCACTCCCTCTCGAAGAGCCCGCGCACCGCCGGGTCCGAGACGTGGCGATAGCCCGAGAGCTCATGCGGGAACGACCCCATGTCGCAGGAGCCCTGCACGTTGTTCTGACCGCGCAGCGGGTTCACCCCGACGCCGGGCCGCCCGATGTTGCCGGTCGCCATCGCGAGGTTGGCGATCGCCATCACCGCCGTCGAGCCCTGGCTGTGCTCGGTGACGCCGAGCCCGTAGTAGATCGCCGCGTTGCCGCCGGTCGCGTAGAGCCGCGCCGCCCCGCGCACCGTCTGCGGGTCGACGCCGGTATATTGCGCCGTCGCCTCCGGCGCATGCTCGGGCGTGGCGACGAAGGCCGCCCACGCCAGGAATTCGTCCCAGTCGCAGCGCGCCCTGACGAAGTCCTCGTCGACCAGCCCCTCGGTGACGATGACGTGCGCCATCGACGTCAGCAGCGCGACGTTGGTGCCCGGCTGCAGCTGCAGGAGATAGTCGGCCTCGACGTGCGGAGTCCGCACCAGGTCGATCCGCCGCGGATCGGCGACGATCAGTCGTGCGCCCTCGCGCAGCCGCTTCTTCATCC
>DATLLB010000433.1:0-4179 GCA_035538075.1 Enhygromyxa sp. | reverse complement strand
GTGATCGGCCCACGAGGCAAGGTCGCTCGCGTCAAAGTGAAGAGCACCGAGCTGAAGCCGGCCGACGCCGCGGTCGAAGCTTGCTTCAGCAAGGTTGTGCAACGGGGGCTGTTCCCCAAGCCGCGCGACGGGTCGAGCGTCGAGGTCGAGTTCCCGTTCGTGCTGGTTCCGCCGGCGCGCGGCGAGCAGTGATCAGGCCTCGATCTGCGCCTGCTTGACCGCGCGGCGCATGTTGACCGAGACCAGCTTCGAGACGCCGCGCTGCTGCATCGTGACCCCGTACAAGCGGTCGGCGATCTCCATCGTGCGCTTGTTGTGGGTGATGATGATGAACTGCGTGTTCTGGGCGAGCTCGGCGACGAGGTCGCAGAAGCGGCCGACGTTGGCCTCGTCGAGCGGGGCGTCGACCTCGTCGAGCAAGCAGAACGGGCTGCTCTTGATCAGGAAGATGCCGAAGATCAGGCTGACGGCCGTCAGCGCCTTCTCGCCGCCGCTGAGCAGCTCGAGGCTGGCGATCTTCTTGCCCGGCGGCTGCGCCAGAATGTCGACCCCGGTGGTCAGCAGATCGTTGGGATCAGTGAGCACCAGCTTGGCCTGCCCGCCGTTGAACAGGCGCGGGAACAGCTTCTCGAACATCTCGTTGACGGCGTTGAAGGTCTCGACGAAGCGCTCCTTGGTGGTCGCGTCGATGCGATCGATCGCCTCTTGCAGCTGGTTGATCGCGTCCTCGAGATCCTTGCGCTGGCTGGTCAGGTACTCGTAGCGACCCGAGACTTCCTCGTACTCGGCGATCGCGGTGAGGTTGACCTCGCCCATGCGGGCGAGCACGCGCTTGAGCTCGACGATGCGCTCGTGCTCGGCGGCCGTGCTGAGGCCGCGATCGTGGAAGTCGATCAACAGGGTGCGCAGCTCGGCGTCGAAGCGATCGCGGATGTCGGTCTCGAGGTGGGTGCGCTCGAGCGAGATTTCACGCAGGCCGAGCTCGACCTCCTGCAGCTGCTCGCGCTCGTCCTCGAGCGTGCCTCGCAGGTTGCGGATCGACAGCTCGAGCTCGTCGACGCGCAGCATCGCGGCGTCGTGGGCCTCGGCGGCGTCGTGCTTGGCCGAGATGGTGACCTTGTGGCGATCGAGCAGCACGGTGTGCTCCTCGGCCATCGCGACGATCTTCTCTTCGAGATCGACGATGCGCTGCTCGGCGTCGTCGGCCGCGAGCCCGAGCCGACGGGCCCGCTCGCGCTCGCTGTGGATCTGCTTGCCGAGCCGCTCGGCGGTGGCCGTCAGCGCGCTGCGCTGCTCCTGCCAGCTGGCGAGCTGGACCTTGATCTCGGTCAGTCGCGCGTTGACGGTCTCGCGCGACTCGGTCAGCGCTTCGACGCGGGCCTGGAGATCCTCGGCCTCGGCCTCGAGCTCGGGCATGCGCTCGCGCAGGTCGCCGAGCTCGGCCTCGAGATCGACGCGCTCGGTCTGGCGCTGCTCGAGCGTGGCCTCGAGGTCGGCGCGACCGCGGATCAGCTGCTCGAGCTGCTTGTTGAGGCGCTCGCGGGCCTGATCGATGGCCGCGACCTCGCGGCTGGCGGCGACCTTGGCCTTCTCGGCCTCGAGCACCTCGGCGCTGGCGGCCTCGCGTCCGCGCTCGACCTCGTCGAGGCGCTCGGCCAGGCCCTGACGGCGGGCCGTGGCCTGCTCGAGGTTGGCCTCGAGCTCGCCGACGATCGCCTGCAGCTCGTTGATCTCGCGCTTTTGTTGCAGCAGCGCGGAGTCGATCGCGTCGCTCGAGCCGCCGACGACGACGCCGGTCGGCTCGATGCGATCGCCGTCGAGCGTGACGAAGGTGTGCGGGACCCGAGCGCCGGCGGGCAGCTCGCGACGGATGCGATGCCACAGCTCGAGCGCACGCGCGAGCCGATCGACGACCACGGTCTCGCCGAGCAAGGCCTCGACCAAGCTGCGCAGCTGCGGCTCGACCTCGACCAGCTCGCTGAGCAGGCCGACCACGCCCTCGCGGTCGCGCAGGGACGCGAGCGGATCGGGGCGAGCTGCTGCGGGGCCGCGGCCGTCGGCGACCAGCGAGGAGAAGAACGTGGTCGCGACCTGCTCGGGCGCGGGGGCGTCGAGCTCGTTGGCGGACGGCTCGGGGCTCGCGATCTCGGGCTCGCTCGCGGTCGGATCAGGCTCGCTCGCGGTCGGATCGGGCTCGCTGAGATCGACGACCTCGATCGCGCCGCCGCCCAGGCCCGGCACGCTCCAGCCGAGCGGACGACCCTCGCGCTCGCCACTCTCGCTCGCTTCGATCGCGGCGCCGGACGAGACCGGCAGGAAGGTGGTGCGGCCCTCCTTGAGCTGCTTGAGCAGCTCGACGCCGCTGGCACCGGTGACGGGCGCGTCGACGACGACGCCCTGCAGGCGATCGCCGAGCACGGCCGAGACGGCGGACTCGAGGTTGGCGGGGGCGCTGATGAAGTCGGCGAGGATGCCGTGCACCATCGACTTGCTGACGAAGCCCATGCCGGCGCCACCGGACTCGACGCCGCCCAGGCCAGCCGAGGCAGAGAGCTCGGCACCCACTTCGGCGAGGCGCTCGCGCTGCTGCATGACCACCTGCACGCCGCTCTGGCAGGCCTGGTAGCGCTGCTGGATCTCCTCGAGCGACTGCAGGCGCGAGCGGGCCCGCATCAACTCGCGGCGCGCCGTCTCGACCTCGACCTCGGCCGAGCGCAGGCGCTCGCGCAGCTCCACGCGCTCGCGATCGAGGCTGACTCGACGCTCGCGCAGCTCGGCGAGCTGCTGCTCGGCGGCCTCGAGCGCGGCACGGGTCTCGACCAAGCGCGACTGATCGAAGTCGGTGCTCTGCTCGAGCTCGGCGGCCTCGAGCGCCATGGTCTCGACCCGCTCGCGCAGCTCCTCGACGCTCTCGGCCCGCGAGAGGATCGTGGCCTCGAGGCTGGCCGCGCGCTGCTGGGCGCGGTTGCTCTCGGTGCGGGTGCGGTCGAGCGTCTCTCGCTCGCGACGCAGACGCAGCGCGATGTCGTTGAGCTCGGTCTCGAGCCGCTCGGACTCGGCCTCGAGCCCGTCCTCACCGCCGCCCTCGCCCAACGCGGCTCGCTGCTCACGAACCTCGGCCAGCTCGCGCTCGAGGCCCTCGAGCCCGCGCTCGACCGCGTCGCGCTCGGCTCGGCTCTGATCGGCGGAGCGGCGCAGGCCCTCCTGTTCCTGCCGCTTGTAGCGGCGATCCTGCTCGATCAGCTGGATGCGGTTCTCGAGGTCGTAGAGGGCCTGCTGCTCACGCTGGAGCTTGCCCTCGACCTCGCGCAGGGCGACGCGCTCGGCCTCGAGACGGGCCTCGCGGGCGGCCGACTCGTGGCGCAGATCTTCGACCTGCTCGTCGAGCGCAGTGCGGCGCTGCTCGAGCACGCGGGAGGTCGCGCGCAGCTCGAGGAACTTGTGGCTGGCTCGCCACAGCTCGAGGTCGCGCAGCTCGCTGCGGTACTTCTTGTAGCGCTCGGCCTTTTGGGCCTGGCGCTTGAGCGTGCCGATTCGGCCCTCGAGCTCGCCGATCACGTCGGTGACGCGCAGCAGGTTCTGGCGGGTCTGCTCGATCTTTCGCTCGGCCTGGACCTTCTGCTGCTTGAACTTGGTGATGCCGGCGGCCTCGTCGATCACCTGGCGACGGGTCTCGGGCTTGCTGGTGACGATCTGGCCGACGCGGCCCTGCTCGATGATCGAGTAGCCGCTCTTGGCCGACACGCCGGTGCCCATCAACATGTCGTTGATGTCGCGCAGGCGGCACGGGACCTTGTTGATGAGGTACTCGCTGGTGCCGTCGCGATAGAGGCGACGGGTCACCGCGATCTCGGAGAACTTGTGGAAGGCGCTCGGGCCCTCGCCGCTGTTCTCGAAGGTGATCGTGACCTCGGCCATGCCGGCCGGGCCGCGGGTGCTGCAGCCGGCGAAGATCACGTCGGCCATACCGCCGCCACGCAGGTGCTTTGCGCGCTGTTCGCCGAGGCACCAGCGGATCGCGTCGACGATGTTGGACTTGCCGCAACCGTTGGGTCCGATGACACCCGTGACGTGGTCATCGAGGACGACGACCTCGCGCTCGGCGAAGGACTTGAAGCCGACGGCCTCGATCTTCTTGATGCGCATGATGGCGAATTCAGCCGCGGAGCGGCGTGACGC
>DATLLB010000432.1:0-2022 GCA_035538075.1 Enhygromyxa sp. | reverse complement strand
GCTCGAGGTGGAGCACGAGGGCACGGCCGCGAGCGGCGGCGCGTTGGTGTTCGACGCGGCGGGCATGCTGCTGATCGGGATCGGTGACGACAGCGTCGCTCCGCCAACCAACCCGAGCGCCTCGCCTGCGCGCGATCGCATGGATCTGCGCGGCAGCATCGTTCGCGTGGACGTCAGCGGCGGTGGTTCGGGCTATGCGATCCCGCCGGACAACCCATTCGTGGGCGATCCCGACGCGCGGCCCGAGCTGTTCGCGATTGGCCTGCACGACCCACAGTCGTGCACGACCGATCTCGAGTCCGGTCGCACGTGGTGCAGCGACGTCGGCAGCGGCGTGCGTGACGAGCTGAACCTGCTGAGCGCAGGCGCAGACTTCGGCTGGCCGATCGTCGAGGGCTTCACGTGCACGCTCGGCGAGTGCGAGCCGGCGCTCCACGTTGGGCCGCACGCCGACTACGGGCTCGCCGATCCCGACGCCGTGCAGCCGCACTGCCAGATCCGCGCGGGCCTCGGCTACCGCGGCGACGCGCTGCCCGAGCTGCAGGCCGTGCAGCTGTTCGGCGATCGCTGCTCGGGCCGCACCTACGGCGTGCGCACCGAGGGCGGCGCGATCGAGATCGTGGCGGCGGTCGCTGCTGGGATCGCGACGATCGGCGCCGATGCGAGCGGCGAGCCATGGATCGTCGACGGTGAGGGTCGGCTCGCGCGTCTGCAGCTCGCGCCCGGCGGCCAGCCGGGCACGCTCCCGAGCGCGCTCTCGCAGACCGGCTGCTTCGAAGATCTCGTGCCGTCGAGCCCCGCGCCCGACGTGGTCCCGTTTCTGGTGGCCTCGTCGCTGTGGAGCGACGGGCTGCTGAAGCATCGCTTCATGGTCGTGCCGCCGGGCGAGCGCGTGCGGGTCGGCGTCGACGGGCGCTGGTGGTTTCCCGAGGGCAGCCTGCTGATCAAGACCTTCGTGCTCGAGGCCACGCCTGGCGATCCCGACAGCCGCCGCCCGATCGAGACGCGCTTCATGGTCCGTCGCCACGACGCCTGGGAGTTTCACAGCTACCGGTGGTTGGACGACGGCAGCGACGCGCTGCTGCTCGACGACGACGAGATCGTGAGCTTGCAAGTGCACGCACGCGAGGGTGTGCACGAATTCGAGTGGACATTTCCGGACGAGATTGGCTGTCGCAATTGTCATGGGTTTGCGACCGCGCGGGCGCTCGGTCCGACCACCGCACAGCTCAATCGCGAGGTCCGCTATGGCGAGGATCCCCCGACCTCGCAGCTGGCCGCGCTCGCCGAGCTCGACCTGCTCGAGCTCGAGCCCGACCTGAGCTGGGATCCGGCGAGCCTACCCGCGCTCACCGATCCGCGCGACGTCGAGGCGACGCTGGCCGAGCGAGCGCGCGCGTACATGCAGGCCAATTGTGCTCACTGTCACCGCCCCGGCTGGATGCGGCCCGATCTGCGCGTGGAGACACCGCTGGCGGAGACCGGTCTGTGTGAAGCGATGGAGTTCCCAAGCCCGTGGGTGGGAGGCGACGCGCGCGTGGTCCCGGGCGCGCCCGACCAGTCGAATTTGTGGCTACGCATGGGCACGCGCGGCAAAGGCCAGATGCCGCCGCTCGGCACCGCAGTGGTCGATCCGCTCGGCCACGCGCTACTCGGCGAGTGGATCACCGAGCTCGAGCGCTGCGAGTGATCCCGCCCGGTCGAAGGCCACGACTGATCCGCTTCGCGCTTCCCCCCACGGGGGCTTAAATGCCCCCCGACGGGGGGCACCACGTGCGGTCGAAGTGCACGAACCGATCCGCTTCGCTCGCAAAGCGAGCGAACGGCCGCGAAGCGGCCGCCCGCGGCTCAGTGCGAAGCCGGCCGCGGGGGGGCTAAATAGCCCCCCAGTCGATGGCACCGGGGCTCAGCGACAGGCGATCGAGGCGCGGCACGTCGTCGACGAACTCCACCCCCGTCAACCGCCGCGAGGCCAGCATCACGTGCGTCGGCGCGTAGAGGACCGAGACCACCCGCAGCTGG
>DATLLB010000431.1:0-9188 GCA_035538075.1 Enhygromyxa sp. | reverse complement strand
AACCAGCGCTGCGCGTCGGCCCGGGTGATCACCTTCGCCAACCACAACCAACCCGCAGCCAGCAGACCGGCGAGCTCGCACGCGAGCACCCAGGCCACGAACGCGAGCGTACGCAGCAGCGCCGACGGCCGACCCCGCGCGAGGTCGCCGAGCAGCGCGAGCACCCCCAGCAACGGCAGCGCCGCCCACACCAGCACGACCGCTACGAACACCGCCGGGATCGTGATCAGTCGACGCCGCCACGGCCGGTCGCGCTTCATCGCCAGGCGACGATCGCCGCCGCCCTGCGAGCGGTCAAGCACGCGCGACTCTGATATACCCTGCCCGATCATGGCCGACTCGAACCCACCGCTGATCTGGCTGGACATGGAGATGACCGGGCTCGATCCGGACCGCGAGCATGTGCTCGAGATCGCCACGCTCGTGACCAACGGCGAGCTGGAGATCCTCGCCGAAGGTCCCGACCTGGTGATCCACCAGCCCGATGAAATTCTCGACGGCATGGGAGAGTGGTGCCGCGAGCACCACGGCAAGAGCGGGCTGACGGCCGCCTCGCGTGCGAGCGTGATCTCGCTGGCCGAGGCCGAGCAGCGCACGCTCGAGTTTCTGGCCGCGTGGTGCCAGCCCGGCAGCTCGCCGCTGTGCGGCAACACGATCGGGCAGGATCGGCGCTTCTTGGTCAAGCACATGCCCGCGCTCGAGCGCTTCGTGCATTACCGCAGCGTCGACGTCAGCACGATCAAGGAGCTGTGCCGTCGCTGGTATCCGACGCTGCCGCCCCACCCCAAAGCGGAGACTCACCGAGCCCTCGACGACATCCGCGAGTCGCTCGCCGAGCTTCGCCACTATCGTCACTCGATCTTCAGGTAGTCGAGCAACTCCATCACGGCCCCAAACAGCATCATCGCGCTGATCGCCGTGAGGAGGTTGAGCAGCTCTCGGTAGCGAGGTGGGCCGTCGGGAGCGTTCATCGCGAAGCGACGAAATCGTCCGTTTCGCCGCACCAGCAGGCTCGCGCCGAACAGCAACGCGAGCAACACGACCGCGGCGTAGCTCGGCTGGCCCGGCATCACGCTCGGGATCAGCAATCGATCGACCGCCAGGATCAGCGCGATGATCAGCACCGCCGCGCCGAGCAACTGCGGCCGCACCACGAGTTGCTCGTCCTGCGAGCGATCGACCGGCACCGCCGAGCCCGTCGCGACGAAGCCCGCGCGCTCGATCGCCCGCACCACGCTCGCCGGCGGACGAATGGACCAGAAGATGATCTGCTCCGGCGTGTCGCTGCGCAGGTGCTTGATCGACACGCCCCAGGCGACCAGCGGAAACCAGCTGACGGGCTCGATCGCCACGACCTCCTCGGGCGCGAAGCGACGCCGCCCGAGCACCGAGATCAGCTCCACGAATTCCTCGGTCACGCGCAGCACGGCCAGCGGCCACGTCGCGCGGATCCATCCCACGCGCGCACCACCGAGCAACAACGCAGTCTTTCTCGGCTCACCCACAGGCATAGCGAGTCGGATCTACCACGCCGGCCTGCTCGAACCCCGCCCGTCGCAGCGCACAGCTCTCGCAGCGACCGCACGCGAGCACCTCATCGCCCTGCTCGCGCGGGTTGTAGCAGCTGGTCGTGTCGGCGTAGTCGACCCCGAGCCCGACGCCGCGGGCGATGATCTCGTGCTTGTAGAGATCGATCAGCGGCGCATGAATGCGAATGCCCTCCCCCGGCGCCGCCTCGACGCCGAGCTTGGTGGCCAGGTTGGCGGTGCGCTCGAACGCGTCGATGAACGCGGGTCGGCAGTCGGGGTAGCCCGAGTAGTCGACCGCGTTGACGCCCAGCCACAGATCCCGCGCGCCGACGACCTCGGCCCAGGCCAGCGCGTAGCTCAGAAACAAGGTGTTGCGCGCGGGCACGTAGGTGCTCGGGATGGCGTCCTCACGCTCGCGCTCGTCCGCGCTCGGGACCGGGATTGGGCTGCTCGCGACCAGCGAGCTGGTCCGCGCGACCAACCTGCCGAGCTGCTCGAGCTCCAAGATCTGATGCGCGACGACGCCGAAGCGCTCGGCCTGCCGCGCCGCACAGCGCAGCTCGACCGCGTGGCGCTGGCCGTACGCGAAGCTCAGCGCGAACACCTGCTGGCGGGCCTCACGAGCGGCGATCGCCAGCACCGTGGTCGAGTCGAGCCCGCCGCTGAGCAGCACGATCGCGGGTTGGCCCACGCGCGAATCATCCATGCGACGGCTCCCTCGTCAGAGCCCGATCGGCGTGCAGAAGTATGCGTACACCTCGTTGGTGTAGCCGGGATCGCAGCTGCAAAACGGCAGATTGGCGTTCATGTCGAAGCCGCAGGTCCCGTAGCCGGCGCAGTAGATGCCCTTGCACGGATCGGCGGGATCGTAACAGACCTGCTCGTCGACGATGCACGCGTAGGGCTCATAGCAGTCATCGAGCACGCAGGTACCACCCGCGTGGCCCGGCGACGGCTGCTTGTCCTCGACGTCGAAGCCGCGATAGCAACCACCGAATCCGGCGCCGATCAGCGCGGCCAGGGCGAGCGCGGCGAAGGTCCGACGAGCCACGGTCCGACATTAACAGAGCGCCGCAGCTCATGGAACAAAAACTTCTTGAGCTGCCGTTCCTCCCATTGGTACACGTAGCCAGTGCCGATGCCCGCCAGGCTCGTTGGGACTGCGCTCAGCGTGTCCCTGCTGTTCGCCACACCGGCGCGAGCGGCTCTTGGCGAAGGCGACGTCACGCCGGACTCGGCCAACAGCGCCCGCTTTGGCGTCGAGCAGCAAGGCAAGCCGCTGACTGACAACGGCGCGTTCGCAGAGGCGGCCGAGCTCTACTGGCGCGAGGGCGTGCGGCTCAAGGATCCCGTGCTGATCCTCGACTCGGCCGAGGCGCTGCGCGATCAGGCCGCCGCCGAGCGATCGATCGAGGTGGCCCAGAGCGCGATCGATCGCGTCGCGCCTGCGCTCGACATGCTCCACTACCTGCGCGACAGCTCGACCTCCGCGGCGTGGCAGCCGGTCGCGGCCGAGTACGTCGACGTGGTGATCCGGCGCGCCGAGGCGCTGATCACCGACGCGCAGACGCTGATCACCGCGATCGAAGAAGAGCAGCGAAAGGCCGCCGAAGCCGCTGCTGCGCCTGCGGAGCCCGAGAAGCAAGCGCGCGGACCGGCCAAGCCGGGCACCGGGCTGATCGCCGCCGGCAGTGTCTCGCTGGTGATCGGGCTCGGCGGCGCGGGCCTGGGTGCCGCCGGCCTGCTGCTCGGCGCCCAGGCGCAGGCCGACGTCGAGGATCCGCTGGTCTACGAGCCCGAGCACAGCGAAGCCGAGCAGCGAGGCCAGACCGCCAACCTGCTCGCGGGCGTCGGGCTCGCGGTGGCGGGCGTGGGCGTGAGCGTCGGGATCGCGCTGCTCGTGGTGGGCGTGAAGAAGCGCAAGCAGGCCGCTCCGATCGAGACCGCGCTGGTGCCCGTGTGGCTCGAGCAGGGCGGAGGCGTCGGCCTAGTCGGGAGGTTTTGAGCGTCATGAAGATCCATCGCCCGCTCGCTTGCCTGATCTTCGCCGCGCTCACGCTGACCTCCGCGCCGAGCGAGGCCGCCGAGGTCTGCGATCAAAACGTGTGCGTGACCGGAGCCGAGTGGACCCGCGACGCGCAGCTCGACGACAAGGCGCGAGCGCGCGAGGCCAAGCGCAACCGCAAGGGCAAGGACGCGACCCTGACCGTCGAGCTCACCGGAGGCCGCGGCAGCGTGTTCCTCGATGGCGTGTGGATCGCCGTCGCGCCGATCAACTACGTGCCGCTCAAGCCCGGCAAGCACGACCTCGAGATCCGCGACGGCGAACGCGTGCTCGCGCGCGGGGTGCTCGAGATCGGCAAAAAAGCCGGAGATGTGACGGTTCGCGTGAATCTGTGAGCGTGCGGACGCCATAGTTGCGGTTGTGATCGTCCCGCTGCCCTGGCAGCGTCGAGGGCATGGCGCGCCAGCCCACGACCTATTGGGACTACATCAAGGTCGAAGAGCTCTTGTCGCTGCAGAGCGGCCTCTCCGAGCATGAGCGCGAGCTCGTCAACGACGAGGTGATGTTCATCGTCGTCCACCAGATCGACGAGCTGTGGTTCAAGCTCGCGCTGCGCGAGCTGGTTGCGATCCGCGATCTGTTCGCGGCCGAGCACGTCGCCGAGCAATCGCTGTCGAGCGTGGTCCGGGGGCTGCGGCGCACGGTCCTGCTGTTTCAGCAGATCGCCACTCACTTCGCGCTGATGGAGACGCTCACGACCCGCGACTACCTGGCGTTTCGCGACAAGCTCTACCCGGCGAGCGGCTTTCAGTCGGCGCAGCTGCGCGAGATCGAGATCCTGATGGGCCTCGAGTCCAGCGATCGCATCCCGCTCGGCCACGAAGATTATCTACGCGCGCTGCAGTACCCCGACGGCCGCGACTCGCCGGCCTCGCTGCGCGTCAAGGCCCGGCTCGCCGATCGCCCGAGCCTCAAGCAAGCGCTCGAGGAGTGGCTTTATCGCACGCCGATCAACGGCTCGACGCCCGACGATCCGACCGACGCGCAGCAGGTCCGCGAGACCATCGAAGAATTCCTGGGCGCGCACGAGCGAGAGATCGAGCAGGTCCGTCGCCAGGCCATGGACGACGCGCTGACCGACGGCGATCGCACGCGCCTCGACGCCCGCTACCGCAAGGAGATCGAGAGCGCGCGCAACTTCCTGCTCGCGGCCGAGCTGAGCGACGACTCGCAGCGTCGTCGCTGCTCGCGGATCCGCGCCGCCCTGCTGTTCATCGAGAGCTACCGCGAGCTCCCGCTGCTGGCCTGGCCCCGCGAGGTGCTCGACTCGATCGTCGCGCTCGAGCAGACGTTCGTGATCTTCCGGCAACGCCACGCTCGCATGGTCGAGCGCGTGATCGGCCGCCGCACGGGCACTGGCGGCTCGGCGGGCGTCGACTACCTCGATCAGACGGCCCTGCAGTACCGGGTGTTTCGCGACGTGTGGGCCGTGCGGACCCTGCTGCTGCGTGAAGCGGCCCTGCCAAAGGTCCGCAACGCTCGCTACTACGGGTTCGCTGAGGAACACGAATGAGCAGCCCTCGCGTCGCGATCGTCGGCGGCGGAACGATGGGCTTGGCTGCCGCCTGGGCGCTCGCGCGGCGCGGCTGCGAGGTCGAGCTGTTCGAGCGCTTCCATCACGTGCACACGCGCGGCAGCCACGGCGGGCACACGCGGATCATTCGTCACGCCTACCACGAGGGCTCGGACTACGTCGGCTTGGTCAGCCGCGCCGATCGAGAATGGACCGCGCTGGCCGAGCGCGTCGGCACGCCCTTGTTGATCCGCTGCGGCCTGCTCGAGTTCGGGCCCGACGACGCGCCCGCATTCACGGCCGCGCGCGAGGCCTTGCGCGAGCATGGGATCAGCCACGAGCTGCTCGACGCCAAGCGTGCGCGCGAGCGCTTTGGCTTTCGGGTCCCAACCGAGTGGACCGCCTGCTTCTCGCCCGACAGCGGCTACCTGCGCGTGGCGGCGTGCCTCGACGCGCTGCGCCGCGAAGCCGAGGCTGCGGGCGCCCGGATCCACTACGGCGTGCAGGTCCGCGAGCTGATCCACGGCGGCGAGCGAGCGCGGATCCTGCTCGACGACGGGCGCGTGATCGCGGCGGATCGTGTGGTCGTCGCCCCCGGGGCCTGGGCGCCTGCGCTGCTCGGGCCTGCGCTCAGCATCCGCCCGACCGTGCTGCGCCGCGTGCTGGCCTGGGCCCGCGCGCCCGAGCGCGACCGCGTGGCCCTGCGCGCGCTGCCGGTCTGGGCCACGTTCATGCCCGAAGGTTTTTTCTACGGCTTCCCCGACAACGACGAAGGCATCTCGGGCTTCAAGCTCGCGTGTCACCACTCGAGCGAGCTCGACCAGCCCGTTGATCCCGAGACCGTCGATCGTGAGGTGCACGAGCGTGACCTCGCGCCGCTGCGCGAGTTCATTGCGCGCTATCGGCCGGACGCCGGGGCAATCGTGGCCTCGTGCGTGTGCCTGTATACCAATACTCCCAGTGGCGATTTCTGGATCGATCGTCACCCCGAAGACGACCGATTCGTGATTGCCGCGGGCTTCTCGGGCCACGGATTCAAGTTCGCGCCCGCAATCGGGCTCGCGATCGCCGAAATCATGCTCGAAGGCGAGAGCCCGCTCGCGCTGCCGCGCTTCGCCCGGACGGCCCACGTTCGATCCTAGTCCAGGCGCGCCTTTGACAGCCCACGCCAATTACATCCACTAAAACGAGAGCGGAGTGCCCCTTTCGGAGCACTCCACCCTCGAATTCTCCAGTCCGCAATACCGATCGGATAACTCGAGCCGAGGTCGGTGACCCCGGGTTTAGCGGGCCAAGCCGCGCGGTTAGAAGTTGTGGAAGCCTCCGCGGTCGGTGGCCCCACGCTCGGTGGAAGCTCCACTCGGCGTCGTGCCCTGGGTGGAGCCCGGCTTGACCTCTTCACCGGTCTTGGGCTGCGGCGCGACGCTGGGGGGAGCTTGACCCGGGGTCGTGGGCGCGGGCGAGGACACCGGGCTGGGGCTCGGGGTCGTCACGCCGGCCGAGCTGCTGCCCATGCCGATCGGGCTGCTGGGCGGCGGGGTCGGGCTCGTGGGCGTGGCTGCGACCGGGAAATCCTTGGGCAGCGGGCCGCGATCCTTGCGAGCCATGCGACGGATCATTCGGCGCAGCGACTTGGCGATCGCGTGACCCGTGGGCAGGACCACGGCAACGACCTCTTCGGACTCTTTCTGAACCACGATGGTGTGCTTGCCGACGACGAGGCGGATGCTCCTTTCGTCGGTGCGACGAAACAGGTCGAGTGCACCGTCGAGAACGCGGTACCACTGCTCATCGCCGCGGTATTCGCGCGTTCCGGTGTCGACGACCACAGCCTCAATGCCGGCTGCGATTGCGAGATGATCGATATTGGCTGACAGACTCATGTCTACCTCTGGGGGTTTGGAGAGCTGGTTGCTGGAGACGCGGGCTTATCGCAGCCCTTCCTCAGCATGGCCCAGTTTTTGAGCGGCGCCAGTGGAGCCCGCGAGTCGATTATCGAGGGCAAAGAAGCGGCCAGAAGCACGCCAGACGCCGTTTGACGGCAAATCCCCACGCGACAGGTCGTACGAGAGACGAATGCGACCGTTACGAGTCAGATCACGAAATTGCCTCGATATATCGAGCCGATCGGCCCGTAGCTGCGTCAATGCGGCACACCTTCAGCAGATTCGGCCGTTGCGGCACACCTGCGTGAGATCGAAAGGTCAAAGAGCACACAAAATCGTCCCACTGCAACGAGAGCTAGCTGCGCGCAAGTGAACATCGCAAGGTCGAGCGAGCCGCTCGAAAATTTTCTCAGCCGAAGAACGGAGCGCCCGAACGATCACGGCGCAGCGTCAGCAATCCGACCTCGGGTCGCGCGGCCACGCGCAGGGGCGTGACTGCCGATCCGATGCCGTGCGTGACGTGCAACCACGGGCCCTGGTCTTCATAGCGACGTAGCCCACGAAGATGCCGAAGGCCAAAGTAGCGGGCCATCATCTTGTCGCTGACCCGCGGCACGTAGATCTGTCCGCCGTGCGTGTGGCCGCTGACGCACAGGTGGATGCCATGCCCGAGCGCGAGCACCTCGGCCACGCTCTCGGCGAGGTGGCTCATCAACACCCGCGTGCCGCCGTGCGGAAGGCTCGACACGGCCTCGGCCGGTCGGTGCCTGCGGGTCACCGGATCGTTGAGGCCGATCAGATGCAGCGGCGCACCACGGAGCGCGAGGGTCTGGTGGCGGTTGTCGAGGTGCGTGTAGCCGACCGACTCGAGCTCGCTGGTCACTCGCTCGGCGTCGACCAGGTGATCGTGATTGCCGAGCACGAAATAGGTGCGCTCGGACGGGAGCCCTTCGAGCAGCTTGCCCAGCCGTCGCAGCGGCTTGGCGCGACGGCTCGCGAAGTCACCGGTGAGCAGCGCGACATCGGGCTCGGCCGCGGCGATCAGCTCGACGGCGTTGCGGATGCGCTGGTCGGGCGTGACCACGCCGACGTGCACGTCGCTGAGGTGACCGATCCGAAGCCCGTCGTGGGCTGGGTCGAGATCGGGAATCCACACCGTCCACTCGCGCAGACGCACCTCGGTGTCGAGGCCGACGATCCGACGAACAGCCTGACTTGCGCTGTACAACCGCGGCGGGGCAGGCACGGAGCCTAGTTTAATCATCCGCCGGCCGCCGTGCACCCTGCTCCGAGTGTTACTTTCCCCGCGTGCGAAACGAGCACTCCACCCGCGCGACGCGGCTTTCGCTGCTGTATTTTGCGCTTGCGACGGCGACACTGGTCTGGCCCATCTACCCGTGGTTCGGCAATCGGATCGAGCCGCGCGTGCTCGGCTTGCCGTGGTCGCTGGTGTGGGTGTTGATTGTCATCGTCTGCAACTTCGCTGTCTTGCTGGTGCTGTTTCGGCTGCGTGTGATCGACGATCGTGAGATCGACGACGGCGAGGAGCGCCGATGAACGCCATGCCGCACCCGCTCGCGGCGGGGATCGTGTTCGCCTACCTCGCAATCGCGCTGCTGCTGGGCGTACTGGCCGGGCGCAAGGGCAGCGGAGGCACCGACGACTTCGTCGCCGGCGAGCGAGCGTTCGGCCCGCTGGTCATGTACTTCGTGATCGGCGCGACGATCTTTTCTGCGTACGCGCTGCTCGGCACTCCGCAGCGCGTGGTCGCGAAGGGCTCGGATGCCTTCTACGTGCTCGCCTACGGCGCGGTCGGGCTGGTGCCGATCTTCTTCTTCGGCGCGCGGGTCCGGCGGATCGGCGCGCGCGAGGGCTTCGTCACCCAGGCCGAGCTGCTCGCGGCGCGCTTCGAGAGCCCGACGATCTCGGTCGCGATGGGCGTAGCCACGGTGGTCGCGTTCGTGCCCTACTTGGTCATCCAGCTCAAGGGCGCGGGCGTGGTCATGGCCGCGGTCACCGGCTGGCCCGCGCAGTGGGGAGCGGGGCTCGTGTATGTGGTGGTGCTCGCCTACGTGCTCGCTGGCGGCGTGCGCGGGGTCGGCTGGACCAACGTGCTGCAGGGCATCGTGATGCTGATCGCGGTGTGGGTGATCGGGCTGTGGCTGCCGATCACTTTGTACGGCTCGGTGTCCGGC
>DATLLB010000430.1:0-7530 GCA_035538075.1 Enhygromyxa sp. | reverse complement strand
TCGAGGGCCTTCTCATGCTCGCCGTGGTGCTCGAGCACCGCGTTCCAGCCGGCGATCGCTTCACGCCGATCGCCGAGCTTGTCCTCGGCCAGCCGCGCGAGCTCGAGCCGCAGCGCCAGCGCCTCTTCGCCCTCGCGCTCGGCCAGCTCCTCCCGGCGCAACGAGATCAGCGCTCGCCAGTCGCGGCGCTGCTCGTGGATCTTGGCCATCATCTCGCGGGCGCCCCGATCACCGGGGATCAGCCCGAGCAACTCGTGCAGGGGCTCGAGCGCGCGCTGGGGATTGCCGAGCTTCTCGACCCAGATGGCCGCGACCTTGCGCAGCACCTCGGCCTCGGCCTGGTTGTCGCCGTCGCTCTTGGCCGCGTCGCGCAGACGCTGGTAGACGCCGAGCAGATCGTTCCAGCGCTTGCTGCTGGCGTAGGTGTCGGCCAGCACCTCGAGGCTGCCTTGATGGCGCGGATCGATGTCGAGGATCCGCTGCAGCGTGGCCAGAGCCATGGCCTCGAGCTTGAGCTCCTTGCGGTAGAGCTCGGTGATCTCGAGCAGCTTGGCGATGCGGGACGGCCGGTTGTCGGCGTCGTCGGGCAGCGCGTCGAACTGGTCCTTGAGCAGCTCGACCAGGGCCGTCCACTTCTTGCCCTCTCGGTAGAGCCGCTCGAGATTCGCGACCGCGCGCGGATCGTTGCCGTCCTCGCGCACGACCGAGCGCCACACCTCGATCGCCCGATCGGTGCTGCCGAGCCGATCCTGCGCGAGCGCGGCCATCTCCTCGGCGAGCGCGAAGCGGTGGTTGGGATCCTCGGCCGCGCGCCGGGCTTGGACCAACACCTGCATCAGCTGCGCCGCGTCCGACGAGCTCGAGAACAGCTCGCGGTAGAACGCGACCACGTCGGGGTTGGCCGCGTCGCTGCGACGCACGCGACGGAAGTAGGGCTCGGCCAGGCGCGGCTGATTGCCGACCCGCCACACCACCTCGCCGGCCAGCAGCGCGACGCCGTTGCCCTCGTCCTCGCGAGGCGCCCGCTGGGCCAGCGTCTTCGCTCGCTCGACGATCGCCCCGAGGTCCGCGTTCTGATCGCCGTGGCTGGCCGCGATCAGGTGACCGAGCACCGTGGCCGCGATCTCGACGTCGGCCGGGTTGTCACGGTTGGCCGCCGAAGCAGCCGCGAGGTCCCGACCACCGGCTTCGAGCGCCGCGGTCAGGGCTGCGAGGGT
The DNA here is from genome assembly GCA_035538075.1 of Enhygromyxa sp. GTDB lineage: Bacteria > Myxococcota_A > Polyangia > Nannocystales > Nannocystaceae > Plesiocystis. The sequence goes on along the minus strand of DATLLB010000430.1, from coordinate 6,313 downwards.
CGAGTCGTCGGGGGAGCGCAGGTGCGAGAGGAGAGCGGAGCGAACTTCGGCCATGTCGTGGTCTCGGCGAGGATCGTGAGAGTGGTCGACTCCGACTACGTCGGCGCGCGCGTGGGTCGACAGGGCGTCGCAATCGCGAAGGCGAACTCGTGCGCCAGCGACCGCCCGGAAAATTGGGAGGCCAGGTTAGCGACTCGGGTCGCAGGTATCTAGGTCTACTTCTTTGCCCCCGCGATCCGCCGCAGGCTGAGCCGCATACGGCACGTGGTGGCCCCCAACGGGGCCTCGTCTCCGCTGGCCGATCGCCTAACCGAGCAACGCCAGAGTGACGGCTGCGGCCGCGGACACGTTGAGCGAGCCGAGCGAGCCTGCGCCGTCGATGGTGGCGAGAAAGTCACAGCGCTCGCGGGTCAGCCTTCGCAAGCCCGTGCCCTCGCTGCCGAGCACGAGCACCATCGCCGCTGGCGGGTCGGCGGCCAGCTGCAGCAGCGGCTGGCCATCGTCGACCACAGTGCCGATCACCCACCAATCGCCCTGCTTGGCCTGTTCGAGCGCGCGGGCGAGATTGGTGACCGGACACAGCGGGACACGCTCGCTCGCGCCGGCCGAGGAGCGCACCGCCGCGGGTGACAGCGGAGCCGACCGATCCCGCGCCCAGATCACCCCGGCCGCACCAAAGAACTCCGCGCTGCGGATCACCGCGCCGAAGTTGTGCGGATCCTGAATGCCATCGCACGCGACCAGCAGCCGGTGACCCCGACGGGTCCGCGGTCCGTCTTCGCGCTCGAGCAGATCCTCGATCGCCCAGCTGCGCGGCGGCTCGGCGATTGCGAGCACTCCGCGCGCGAGGCCGGGCCCGATCAGCGACTCGTGGATCTCCCGCTCGACGACCTCGACCCGAGCGCCCGCAGCCGCGGCCAGCTCGGTGATCTCGGCGAACTCGCGCTCGGCCTCGATGAGCACTCGACGCACCCGCTTGGGAGCGCCGCGGAGCAGCTCGATCACCGCGCGCTCGCCCGGCACAGCATGCTCGTGGGCACGCAGACGCGGACCTTCACGCTCGGGCTTCGGGCGACCGGGCCGCGATGGCCTGCCGCCCCGATCCGCGGCCCGATCAGGCCCGCGAGCAGGTCCACGATCAGGGCGCTTGGACCGAGACAAGATTGCTCCCCTGAATGCGGACCAGCTCCGCCTTGGGTTCCAGCGTGGCAGACGCACCCGACCACGCAGCCTGCAGCGCGCGCCACACCAACAGCGCCTGATCATCCGGCCGGGTGCGCTGCTGCGCGAAGTACTCGTCCTCGAATGCGCGCGACGCAGCATTCGGATGAGCCACGGGCGCGAGGATCACGCCATCGAGGCTCTCATGCTTGGACCCGATCGCATCCGGCGCGAGCCCCTCCCCGGTGGCCAGTACCCGCACCTCCGTACCTTCCTTATCCACCTTCCCGCCAGCCACCCGAAACTGGTCGCGCCGCAGCTGGCGCACGATCATCTCGGTCCGCGGGAGCGCGTCGCCCACGACGATCGCGGCGCCCTTGCGGAGGCTGTCGTAGAGCCCCTGCACGACCGGCGCGAAGCTCGTGGTCTTCTCCGGATAAGTCACGATTTTCAACAACTTGGACTTGGAAGGCTCGAGCAAATCCCGAGCCTTCTGCACGCGCGCGCCGTAGCCGTTGTCGGGCACCAGCACGATCACGGAGGTCGCACCGTCGGCGAGCGCGCGCTCGATCAGCGCGACCGTCCGCTGCTCGAGCGTCGGGGCGATGCCGACCGCGCCCGCGGTGCTCTCGCCCGGCAGCACGAAGCGATCATCCCCGACCGCAGCCAGCGCTGAGCGCACATTGCTCGCCCCCACTGGTCCGATGATGACCTCCGCACCGTCGGCGACCAGTCGGTCAGCACCCGCGCGCGCGGTGTCCGGGGTCGAGCCGCTGTCGCGCCACAGGACCGAGACCGGCCGCTCACGACCGAGCACCGTCACCGCCGCGACGGCCGCCGCGAGCTGCGCGTCCGCCAGCGCCGAGAGTTTCCCGGTGCGCGGCAACAGAATCCCGATGCGGGCCGGCAGCGGTCGGCACGCGCTCACCCACGGTGGCGCCTGATCACCCGGGTCGACCCCCAGCGTCGCGCGCAGACAATCCGCGGCGTCGGGTCCGGGCGCGGCCGCGGCGAGGCCTTCGATCGTCGCCCGATCGAGCGCACCCACCAAGGCGGCGATCCGCTCCTCGGCGTAGCCGGCGTCCGGCGAGTCGGCCTTCAACAGCTCCCGCCACGACACATAAGCCGCCAGCGCCGCCGCGGTCTCGCCCTTGCGATCGAGCGCGACCGCTCGAGCGCCGCGCAGCTCCAGCGCGTCCATTCCATCCCAGCTCGCGAGCGCGTCGAGCTGGGCGAGGGCCCGCGTCGGATCGCCGCCGCGCGTGAGCGCCAGCGCGAGCACCCGCTGGGTCGTGCCGATCAGCTCGCGCTGCGACTTGGAGACCTTGCTCGGGGCCTCGGCCGCCGCCGCCTCGAGAGTCGCGAGCGCCTCGTCGGCGAACGCGATCGCCTCGGCGTCGTTGCCGAGCATGTACTGTCGCTCGGCCTTGGCCTGCAGCGCGCTCGCGACCAGAGCCGGCGGAGGCTTCTGCTCGAGCAAGGCGTCGGCGGCGGCGTCGATCGCCTCGGCGCTCCGGTCGGCCTGCTTCGCCTGCTCGAGCGCCGCCCACTCGTCACGAAGATCATCGGGGACTTCGGTGGGATCGACCAGCGTCGAGCCCGGCCCCTGCCCCGCCCGCGTTTGACAGCTGATCACCATGGGCAGGAGCGCGAGCGTGGTCACACACACCACCCGCCGCGCCCGGCCACCACGACGTGGACAACTTTGCCGCCTCGCCACGCGGCGAGTGTACTGCCCCGGGGCCACCTCCCCAAAAACCAGAGACCCGACCGGCACCCCAGGCGGCGCGCATCCATCCCTGGTATACGGAGGATGTGCCCCGCCGGCAGGACGACGAGGACGACGAGGGCTTCGGAGAGGCCAGTCGCTACACGGCGCACCTCGATCGCGGTTGGTCGCTGCTCGATCGCGGCGACCTCCAGCAGGCGCGCAACTCAGCCCACCAGGCCCTGAAGATTCGGCCCGAGGTGCCAGACGCGGCCATGCTGATGGCAGCGATCAGCCTCTCGGAGTCCGATCCCGACGGCAGCCTGGAGTGGTACGAGCGCGCGATCGAGGCCGACTCCGAGTACGTGGACGCCCAGCTCGCCGCCGCGCAGATTCTGCTCTACGACCTCGACGATCCCCAGCGCGCGCTGGAGCGGGCCGAGATCGCCCGCGAGCTCGACGAGGCGACCTTGGCCGATCAGCTCGATCTCGGCCTGCTCGAGGTCGAGGCGCTGCTGCAGATGGGCGATCATCCGTCCGCGCGCGAGCGCCTGGCCAACCTCGTGGAGCTCTCGACGCTCGAGCAGCTGCTCTCGCCCGAGTCCACCCAGGAGGAGCTCCGCGGCGCGCTCGAGGAATTTATCGGCCAGGCCTACGAGCTCGAGGGCGAAGAGTGGGAGCCGGTCGTGCAGCGAGCGATGCAGCTGGCGCTTCGCGTCGCGCGGCTGCACATCGATCTCGGCGGACCAATCGGCGCGGCCGAGGCTGCGCTGCCGTGGCTCGACGCGCTGCTGCGAACCTTCCGCTCGGATCCCGAGATCTGGTACCTCGCCAACGAGGCCGCGTACGTGGCCGGCGACGCGGTGCGGGCCGCTCACGCGGCCTTGCAGGTGCTGCAGCTCGACGCCCAGCAGGAAGCCCCGGAGTGGTCGCCCGAGCCCTCCGAGCTGCACGCCAAGATCGTCGATCTGCTGCTCAAGAGCCCGGATCCACAGCTGCGCACGCTGGCTCGCGAGCCGAGCTTCGTCGTGCTGGTCAACGACGCCCCGCCCTTCGAGCTGTGCCTCGAGGGCGTCGACCCGCGCGCCCGCGTGTTGGCGCTGGCGGCCCGCAGCGGACGCGAGCCCGAGCCCACCCTCACCGGGCTCGCGCTCTACCGTCGCAACCTGCTTCGGCTCGCCCGCGATCGCCTGCAGCTCGACCGCGAGATCGAGCTCGCGGTGTTCGACGAGCTCGCGCTCTTCTACAACTTCGACGATGCCCGCCGCGAGCGGCTCGGGCTCCCGCCCAACGACTGGGCGGCCGAGTCCCGTCGCCGCGAGCTCGAGCATGACGACGGCCGCCGCAAGTACGGCAAGCCTCGCGTGGCCACCGAGTCGGCCGCCGACGATCGCACGACCGAGCCGGTCCCCGAGCCGCAGCTCGAGGACCACGCCGAAGCGATGGCCGAGCCGCCGTCCGCCGAGCCGCTCCCGATCGAGCCTGCGCGCAAGAAGAAGTCGGCGAAGGCCAAGAGCAAGAAGACCCGCGCGAGCGAAGAGACGAAGAAGCCCAAGCGCAAGGCGGCCGAGAAGGCCCCGCGCAAGCGCTCGGCCGGGGATCAGGAAGAATGACCGTCAGCCTGCCTGGTAGAGCGGCACGTCGATCACGAAGGTGCAGCCGAAGCCCGGTCGGTTGATCACGCGGATCGATCCTCGGTGCGCGTCGACGGCCTGCTTGACGATCGCGAGCCCGAGCCCGAACCCGCTCCGATCGGCGCCGACTTGCACGAAGGGATCGAACAGCCGCGCCGGCAGATCCTCCGGCATGCCCCCGCACTCGTCGGCGACCTCGAGCATTGCCCGGCCATCGGCCGCCGACGCGCGCAGCCAGATCGTGCCGCCGTCGTGAGTGAACTTGACCGCGTTCTTGGCCAGGTTGGCGAGCGCCGAGAGCAGCAGCTTGCGATCGGCGTCGAGCTCGAACGGCTGCGCATCGATCGTGATCGTCTGCCCGCGCGCCTCGGCCTGAGCGATCACGTCGTCGCTGACCGTGGTCAGCAGCTCGACCACGTTGGAGCGCTCCACGTTCAGGCTCAGATCGGCAGCCAGGCGCGCTTCGACGAGCACGTTGTCGACCAGATCGGAGAGCTGCGTCAGCGCTCGCTGCAGGCGCGTCGCGTTGCGCTCGCGCAGCTCGGGCGGCCCCGAGTCGGTCAGCGTCGCGGCCATCTTCGCGTTGTGGAGCGGATTGCGGATCTCATGGGCGATGAAGGCGACGTGTCGTGCAGCTTGCTCGGCGAGCTGCTTGTCGCGCAGCGCGACGTAGGCCGCGACCGACTCCGCCGTCGCCCGACCGATCAGCTGGAAGAGCAGCTCGATGTCCTGGTGCGCGAGCGGCTGCCCGTCCTCGCGCAGCAGCTGGACCGTCGCCTCGCCGACCAGCGCCAGCTCGACCGTCAAGCTGCCGATCTGGACGCCCTGCAAGTGGCGATGGTGGCCGTGACTGCGGGCGCACTCGAGGTTGGGGCCGGCGCTGTCGGGCGTGCGCGCTGCCGCGGCCAGCTCATCGAGAAACCAGGGAAGATCGTCGACCAGCTGCGAGTGCTCGAGACCGAGCTCGAGGCGCTCGACGACGAGGTCTTTCCAGCGGTCGATCAGACGCTGCCGGTTCGCCGCCAAGTACTCGGCCAAGAACATTTCGTGCGCGCCTCCTGGCATTTTCTTTAGCAAGAACCCTGCGTCCGCGCGCTGGCGAGCTCCTCGCTGCCCGGCCCACTCAGACCAGCCGGCGAGCCGCTCGCCACGCCTCCGTGCTTGGATCGCGCTGCGCTCGCGATGTACACCTACCGTCATGGGACACTTGCGACCCTTGGCACTCCTCGCGCTCTCGCTCGCAGCGTGGTCGAGCGCATGCGGGAGCCCGGTGTGTACGGAGATCGGCTGCGAGTCGACGGTCGCCGTGGACTACGGCGACGTCGTCGTCAACGAGGCCTACTCGTTGACCATCAACCCCGGCGGGCAGACCGTCAGCGTGATCTGTCTGAGCGACAACCCCGACGACGAGCCGCCGCCCGAGTGGCTGAGCTGCGACGAGGACGGGTTCGAGATCACCGGCGAGCGAGCCGAGAACACCACCATCAGCGTGGCGGTGGTCCCGCTCTCGACCGGCGAGGCGGTGATCCCCAACGCCCTGGTGACGCTCACCGTCGAAGAGTCGCTGCAGCCCAACGGGCCCGACTGCGACCCGACCTGCTATCGACGCGTCGGCTCGGTGCCGCCGACCGGCGGCGAACCTTGAGTCCGAATGCCGGCCACTTCGTGGTGACCACCGGCACTGAGAACCAGACCCCCATCGGGTCACCACGCGCGATCGCATTCAGATGATCATCGACCGCCTCTGGCGGGTGCCTTCTTAGCCCCCGCGGCCGCCTCAGTTGGAGCCGCGGGCGTGAACAGGCAGCCG
>DATLLB010000429.1:0-4732 GCA_035538075.1 Enhygromyxa sp. | reverse complement strand
CGGTGCTGAGCTCGACCTGCAGCAGCGGGCCCGATCCGGACGGCTGGGCGGGGCCCTCGGTCCAGTCGATGCCGCGCGAGGCCAGGCTCTTGGCGATGCGCGCGTCCTCGATCTTGGCCTGCTCCTGCATGAACTGCGGCAGCTTGGCGAGCATGTCGCTGCGCCTCGAACTCGGCGCCCAGATCGCTAGGTCGCGAGCCATGCGCAGCTCGGGATCGGCGAGCAGCATCTGCACACGCTTGTCGGCGTTCTCCTCGAGCTCGACGCGCTCGAGCCCGTTGGTGCCGCTGCCATCGGCGACCGAGCCCTGCTGCAGGAAGTACAGCGGGCCAGCGGTGATCGCCTGCGCCTGGGTCTTGGTGCTCTGCAGGTGCGAGGACAACGACTCCTCGCGGACCAGATCGAAGCGCTTGCGGCCGTAGTAGGCCAGGTAGTCCTCGCCGACGTAGACCGGGATGGTCTCGAGATCGGGCGACACACCGACCGATTGGATCGAGACGTCGCCGGGCGTGAGGTACTGCGCGACGGTGAGCTTGAGCGCGAGCTCGGTGTCGGCGACGCGGCGATCGTGGAGCACTTGGACCGAGCCCTTGCCGAAGGTGCGGCGCCCGACGATCACGGCCCGATCGAGGTTGCGCAGCGCCCCGGCGACAATTTCAGTCGCGGAGGCCGAGCCCTGATCGACCAGCACCACCAGCGGCACGTCGGCGAACTGGTAGCGGCCGTCGGCCTTGCTCTCGTCGCGCGGCGACGACTCGCCGACCGTGGCGACGATCGTGCCGGAGTCGACGAACGCGTCGGCGACCTCGACCGCGGCGTTGAGCAGGCCGCCCGGGTTGTCGCGCATGTCGAGCACGATCCCGGACACGCCAGCCTTCTCGAACCGCACCAGCTGGGCGCGCAGCTCGTCACCGGTGGTCTGCGCGAAGTTGCGAGAGATCTGCACGAGGCCGATCTTCACGTCGTTGCCCTGCGCGTCCTTGCCCGGGAGGATCTCGCCGACGACGCTGTCGAGCTTGATCAGCGCGCGCTCGATCACGAACTTCTTGGGCTTGTCGAGCCCTTCGCGGCGCACGTAGACGGAGATCTTGCTGCCCTCGGGTCCGCGCATGAGGCCGACGGCCTCGTTGAGGGTCATGGTCACGGTCGACTCGTCGTCGATCTGGACGATGCGATCGCCGGCCTGCATGCCGGCCTTGGCCGCGGGGTTGCCCGGCAGCACGCGGATGACCGTGATCTCGCCCTCGCGCAGCCCGACCTCGATGCCGAGCCCGCCGAAGTGGCCCGACGTATTGGTGCGCATGTCCTCGAACGCGTCGGGCCGCAGCAGGTTGGTGTGCGGATCCAGGGTCGAGAGCACGCCCTCGACGATCGCGTACTCGGCCTCGCGCTGCTCGTCGGTGGACAGCTGCGCGTGATCGTTGATGAACGAGAACACCTCGCGCACCTGCGGACCGACGGCCCACAGCGCGTTGGCGTCGGCCTCGAACTCGCGCTCGGTGGTGCCGACGCGGACCTTGACCTTGCCGCCGCCGACCGGCTCGACCAAGACCTCGGGGATCACCGCCTCGAGCGCCTCGAGCCCGGCCATGGTCATCGCCGATGGATCGACGCGCACGGGCTCGACGTAGTACTTGCTGACGTTCCACAGCGTCCAATCGAGCACGCGCAGATCGGTGGGATCGTCGTCTTGAGCGAGGCGCGAGTGCTCGTTGAGATCGCCGCGACCGGCGAGCGCCGAGCTGTCGCCCAGCGCGGTCAGCCCGAGTGCGACGGCGAGCGAGCCGATCACGACCGCGGGAGTAGACCAGGGAGGACGCACGCGGAGCGGGCTACGCTTTGACACCGTGCCAGTCTAGACCGCTCGGAAAGTCGGAGCCACAAAGAGATGCGGCGAGAATTGCCCCTGGCGTCGAGCACGACGCGAAACCGATCGCGGCGCGTTTGGGTCTCGTTCACAGGTCAGATCCATCGTGCGCCTGGGTAGGCTTCGGAGGTGCCCGAGTCTGGCGTAGACTCCGCCCCGATGGTTCAGCGCAAGACCCCGGCGGAAGGCGAGAACCTCCCCGTCAAGCGCGAGCAGACGCTCCCGGCCGAGGTCGTTCGTCCCGAGGTCGTCGAGCCCGAGCTCGAGGAGGAAGAGGGCGAACCAGACACCGACGCGCTCGCGGATGTGACCCCGGCGACCGACGAGGAGCTCGACGCGATCGAGGCCACGCTGGTGCCGCGACTGCCTCGCGCAGCGCCCGAAGGCACGCGCGCGCTGGCCCTGCGCGACCCGATGGCGGCCTACATGGCCGAGGTGCGCCGCTATCCGCTGCTGACCCGTGAAGAGGAGCACGAGCTCGCGGTCCGCTGGGTCGAGCATGGCGATCAAGAGGCCGCCAAGAAGCTGGTCACCTCGAACCTGCGGCTGGTGGTCAAGATCGCCAACGAGTATCGGCGCGGCTATCAGAACCTGCTCGACCTCGTGCAGGAGGGCAACCTCGGCCTGCTCAAGGCCGTGCAGAAGTACGACCCCTATCGCGGCGTCAAGCTCTCGACCTACTCGGGCTGGTGGATCCGCGCCTACGTGCTCAAGCACATCTTGAACAACTGGCGGCTGGTCAAGATCGGCACGACTCAGAACCAGCGAAAGCTGTTCTTCAACCTCCGCAAGCAGCGTGAGGCGCTGATCCGGGCGGGCGTCGATCCGACCGCCGAGAACATCGCCAAGGGGCTCGACGTCTCCGAGGAAGAGGTCGTCGAGATGCAGAAGCGGATGGCGAACCCCGACGCCTCGCTCAACGCTCCGCTCGGCACCGAAGACGAAGGTGGGGTCGCACGCACGCGGCTCGACATGCTCGAGGACGACGCCGAGGATCCCGAGGACGAGGTCTCCTCCAATCAGTTCAAGCGGCTGCTCTACGACAAGCTGCGCAGCTTCGGGGCCACGCTCGAGGGGCGCGAGGCGGAGATCTTCAGCGAGCGATTGATCGCAGACGAGCCGATCACCTTGCAGGATCTCGGCGATCGCTGGGGGGTCAGCCGCGAGCGCGCGCGGCAGGTCGAGAAGCGCATGGTGCTGCGGCTGCGAAAATTCCTGCAAGCCGAGCTGGGTGACGCCGTCGAGATCGCGCTCGGTCAGGAGTGATGGGCGGCAAGCTCGTATTGATCGGGACGCCGCTCGGCAACCGCGAGGATCTGTCCGACCGCGCGCGCCGAAGCCTGCGCGAGGCGGACTTGCTGCTGTGCGAGGACACTCGCTCGCCGCAGCGATTGCTGCCCGACACGGAGCTGCCCGAGCGGATCAGCTGCTTCGTCGGCAACGAGCGCGAGCGCGTCGCGTTGCTGCTCGATCGGCTGGCGGCTGGGCAGACGGTCGCGTTCGTCAGCGAGGCGGGGCTGCCGGTGTGGAGCGATCCGGGGCGCTTGCTGGTCGCGGCTGCGGTCGAGGCGGGGTACGAGGTCGATGTGATCCCGGGGCCGACGGCGGGCACGTGTGCGCTGGCGGTCTCAGGCTTCGTGGCCGAGGGCGCGCGGTTCTTGGGGTTTGTCGCGCGAGGTGGGCGGGAGCGCGACGAGCTGCTCGCGAGCCTGGGCGAGGAGACCGGAGCGGTGGTGATCTACGAGGCGGGCAACCGCACGCCTGCGCTGCTGCGGGATCTGAGCAAGCACGTGGGCGCGCGGCGAGTGGTGATCGCCCGCGAGCTGAGCAAGCTGCATCAGGAGCTTATCCGCGGGACCGCGAGCGAGCTGGCCGAGCGCATCGACGAGCCGCTGCGCGGCGAGGTCACGGTCGTGATCGAGGGCGCTGCGCCGAGCAGCCGCGAGCACGATCCTGCGACCGAAGCGGCGCGGGCCGTCCTCGACGTGATGCTGGATCGATCGCTCAAGCCCCGCGCTCGGGCGAAGGCGCTCGCCGAGCTGACCGGGCTCGATGCGCGCGAGCTCTACGATCGCCTGAAGTGAACCGGATCGCCGCTGCGGAGACGAGCTTTCGTGATGTGGAAGCAGCTCTCCCTCACCGTCGGCGTGTGCTTCGGCGTCGGGCTCGGGCTCGCGCCTTCGCTGCCGGTCGCCCATGCCTCGAAGTGCAACATCCCGGGCATGTCGCTCGAGCTCGAGGCGATCGAAGGCGACGCCGACCCCGACCCCGAGGAGGCCTTCTGGTCTGCCGGGGCCTCGATCTGGGACACGAAGGACGGGTGGATCACCCTGGCGCTCGAGGGCCAGGACATCAACACGTGGATCAAGCTGGAACGGCCATGACGAAGGCGTTGAAGCGAGTCGTGCTCGTCGGTGCCGGACTGGCTGCACTGGTCGCAGGACTGCTCGTGGGCACGACCGCGTGCATGTGCGATCTGGACCCGATCGAAAATGGCGTCTACGAGATCGTCGCGAGCCCCGATCGTGTCGAGCTGGTCGGAGCGATCGTCGAGGTCGGCGAGGACACGGTGGAGATCAGCTTCACCGACGCCGATGGCAACGACTGGCGGGTCCGCTACGCGATCACATCGCGTGACTGGTAGCCGTCGCCGCGTCGGTCATGAAGCAGTCGGTGGGCTGCACGATCATGTGGTGCCGCTGCACGGCGTAGAGCACCTCGACGTGCTCGCGCTTGGGCAGCACGTAGAGGGTCGGCTCGACTTCGTAGAGCCGACCACGCGGCCCTGGATCGTAGGGGCCCGGCTCGTAGTAGACGCCCTCCGGCTCCGGCGAGCCCCCGCCTTCACAAGACAAGTGCGTGGAG
>DATLLB010000428.1:0-4944 GCA_035538075.1 Enhygromyxa sp. | reverse complement strand
CCCCTGGTTGGGCTCGATCGTGCAGAACGGGTAGTTCGCTGCCTCGGCGCCGGCGTTGGACAGCGCGTTGAACAGCGTCGACTTGCCGACGTTGGGGAGACCGACGATGCCTACGGACAGGCCCATGGTGGCCGGGGAGGTAGCACGCAAAGCCGATCTTTTACAGAGGGCCGACTGACGCGCCGCAGCTCGCGGAGCGTGCGCCCCGGGCCTGCTAACCTGGCCGCGTGCAGCTCCACCTGCGGCCGGATGTGTTCGTGCTCCACCAGGAGCTTCCGGCCGTCGAGCTGATCGCCACCGTCGTGGGCGGCAGGTACGTGCGCACGCATGTCGACCTCGAGATCGAGCCGTGGTTGCGGAGCTTGGGCTGCCCGCTCGCGCTGCTGATCACCATGGATCGGAGTTGGTTGCTGCGAGCCACTCACGAAGGTTCGGAGACGATCGGCGAGTGGCCGACCGTGGACTTGTTCGACCTCGACGAGCCGATCCGCTCGCAACACAAAACGATCGTGCAGCTGCACGAGTGGCTCGAGACGCTCGCCAATGGTCGGCCCGACTGGCGAGCACGTGGCAGCGCCCGCGAGGACATCGCTCGCCATGTGCTGCCCGCCGTGCTCGCGGGGCATGTGTACTGGCGGAGGCCAGCTACCTGACCCGACCGATCGCGTCGTCCCAGTGCGCGACGCACTGCTCGATCGCGCGATCCCACGAGCGACCCTCCGCGCGCGCTCTCGCGGCCTGGCCCATCGCGCGGCGGCGATCGGCGTCGGCGAGCAACGCCGCCACCGCGTCCGCGAAACCATCGACGTCGCCGGGCGGGAGCAGCTCGCCGGTCTCGCCCGGCACCACCAGCGAGCGACTGCCGGGTGCGTCGGCGCATATCGTCGGGAGCCCCGAGGCCATCGCCTCGAGCGTGACGTTGCCGAAGGTCTCGGTCGCGCTCGGGTACAAGAACAAGTCGGCGCTCGCGTACGCGCGGGCGAGCTCGGCCACGCCGAGCTCACCCAGGAAGATCGTCTGCGGACAGCGACGCTCGAGCTCCGCCCGCGCAGGCCCGTCGCCGGCCACGAAGCTCGCGAAGCTCGACCCCCGTGCCGCGAGCCGCTCGAGCACGCTGGCCAGCGTCGACAGCCCCTTCTCCCAGCGCAGCCGCGCGACGAAGCCGATCAGCGGCTGATCGTCGGCGACCCCGAGCCGTCGACGCCAGCTGATGCTGCGCCGGCTCGGATCGAAGCGACGCGTGTCGACCCCACGCCCCCACAGCCGCAGCTCGGCGCTGATGCCCCGCGCCCGCAAGGTCTCGAGCATCGACTCCGACGGCGCATAGACGTGGCGGCAGCGACCGTAGAACGATCGAATCCATCGCCACACGCCGCGCTCGAGCAGCGGACCGAGGCCCGCGGCGAGGCCCGGCAGGTACCGCAGATAGCGGGCGATCTCGCTGTGATACGAGGCGACCGCCGGGATCCCGTGCGCGTCGGCGAACTCGAGCGCCGCGAGCCCGGCCAGATCGGGGCTGCCGATGTGGATCAGCTCGGGCTCGAAGCGCTCGAGCAGCCGCCGCGTCTGCGTCGGGATCCCGAGCGCGAGCCGATACTCCGGCTGCACCGGGATCGGGATCGCCGGCAACGGCACGAACGCACCGGCCGGCTCCACACGCGGACGCTCGGCTCCGGGCGCGAGCACCAACAGGCGATCACCCGCGAGCAAGCGAGCGCGGACCAGCCGACCGAAGGTCAACGCAACGCCGTCGACCACGTTGACGTAGTTGCCGACGACGATGGCGATCCGGCGCATGCGACCCTCCGCAGGGCTCCCGCGAGGCCGGGTCCAGGCCAGGGGACTAGCTGGCGGCCGCTTCCTTCTCCTGCACGATCTTGTGCAGGAGATCGGCGAGCTGATTGATGTTCTCCAGCTTGTTCAGCTCGGAGCGCGGCACCTTCACCTTGAGCTCGCGCATGCTGGCGGAGACGACCTCGACGATGTCGAGACTGTTGGCCCCGAGGTCCCTCATCGATTTGGCGGGATCGATCTCGACTCCTTCGAGCTCTTCGATGGTGTCCACCAGGTTGCGCATGACGACCTCGAGCACATCTTCGCGGGTCATTGGTTCTCCTCGTTCTCGTTCTCGTTTACGCCCGGTTTGGACGTGGCGTGCTGGCACGTGCGCTTAGCGCGGATCAGTTCCCGAAATGGGAGGGGGGAATCAATTGGGGCCGTTCGGGGGCGGCAGTCTCTCACAGTCCATAGCGCTCGCGCTCGGTGAAGAGACGGACCACGTTGTCCGAAAAACCGAAGCCCCTGTCCAGCAACAGGACTTGTCCTCGTATGCCGTCCATCAAGCCGCTGGCGAGCGCCAAGGCGGCCTCGGCGACTTCCTGCGGCCGGATGAAGAATCCTTCCGCGTACCACTTCTTGCAGAACGGGGCGAATTCGGGGCCAAAGGTCGCTTCTAGCGACTCCGTCTCCACGGGGTTCGCGCGAAGGACGTTGATTCGGATGTCCTCGTTGAGTAGATCGCTCGTGAGATAACGACAAAAAGTTTCCATCACAGCCTTCGAAGCCGCGACGAAGTCGTACCCAGGAAGGAAGTACTCGGGCCCGCGCGAAGACATGCCGATCGCATAGCGAGGCAAGCGTCCGAAGCAGGCTTTGGCGTGCTGGAGATAGGCGACGAACGGCCACGCGCTGTACTCGAGCGAGCGCTTGAGCCCCTTGAAGCTCAGGTCCTCATGGTGCTCCGACACGTGGGCGAACGAGACGTTGGCGATCATCACCTCGAGCGCACCGACGTCGTCTTTGATGCGCTGCATGACGTTCTCGGTGTCCTCGTCCTGGCTGACGTCAGCCTCGAGGATCACCGGAGCGGGCGCGTTCACGGCTGCGAACGCAGAGCGGATCGCATCCTCGTCGGCCGAGCCCCAGCGATTGGTCAAGTACGTGCGCGCGCCGACGCTGCCGAACGCGAGCCCGCACGCGAGCCCGATCCCCTTGGTGCCGCCCGTGATCAAGACGGCCTTGCCCTCGAGCTGCTGACGCAGCGTGGCCGCGATCGTGTTGGGGGCGTGCTCGGGCTTGATGATCAGCTCCGGCAACGAGACCGTTGGCGCAGGCTTGCGCTCGCTGCTATCGGTCCCGAGTAACCGAGCGCCCATGGTCATGATGTTGTCGACGAACGCGGCCCCGCGATCGAGCTGCAGCACCTGCCCAGAGAAGCTGTCGAACAGACCGCTGCACAGACCCAAGGTCGCGGCCGCGACCTCTTCGGGGGTCACGGCAAACTCGGCAAAGCGCTCCGCGATCGCGGTGTTCTCTTCGCCGAAGATCTGCGCGTAGCTCTCGGTCGGCACCTGCCGGGTCCGCAGCGCGTTCACCTTCACGTTGTGCTCGCGCAGGTGCGTCGACATGTAGCGCACGAAGGTCTCGAGCACCGACTTGGCGATCGCGACGTAGTCGTAGCCGGGGTAGTGCGAGTCGGGCCCGTCGGAGCTCATCGCGACCGCGTAGCTCGGGTACGCGCCGAAGCTCGCGTGCAGCTGCTGCATGTACTCGACGAACGGCCAGGCGCTGTACTCGAGGCTCTTGAGCAGCGCCCGCTGGCTGTGCGCGTCGAGGCCCTCGCCGCGCACGACCATCGCGACGTTGGAGATGAACACGTCGACACGCTCGACCCCGGCTGCGCGCATCTTCTCCATCAGCGCGCGCGTGTCGGCCTTCTTGCTGGCGTCGGCCTCGACGATCTCCGGCGCCGGCCCGCCGACGGCCGCGAACGCGGCCCGCAGCTCGTCCTCGTTGGCCGAGCCCCAGCGGTGCGTCAGCCAGCACTTGGCGCCGAGTCGAGCGAACGCGAGCGCACAGGCGCGACCGATTCCCTTGGTTCCGCCGGTGATGAGCACGACCTTGCCGGCGAAGTCGTTGAGCGTGAGCGCGTCCATGGTCCCTTTGAAATTCGCGGAGTCGTTCAGCCTTCGCCCTCGCCGCCGAGATCGTAGTTCTCGCGGATGCGATCGCGGGTGCCCGGATCGGCGAAGCAGACCTGATGCATCAGCGACTCGCTGGTGCGGGCCTGCTCGAACGCGATCCGACGTGGCAGCGAGAGCTGGCGCTTGAGCATCTCGATCGCAAACCGGGGCTTGTCGGTCAACCGCCCGGCGATCTTCTGCGCGTGCTCGAGCACCTGCGCGCGCGCGGTCACGTAGTTGACCTGCGCGCGGCCCTCGAAGTGGCTGCCCTTGAAGTACTGGCAGCCGAACATCATCTCGGCCGCGAGGTAGTCGCCGACCGCGAACTGCAGCAGCCGCGTGGTGCCCATCCCCGGCGTGAAGCCGAGGTCCATGAAGTTGCAGCCGTAGCGGCTCTCGCGGGCCATCACGACCATGTCGCAGGCGAGCCCGAACACCAGGCCGCCGCCGACCGCGTGGCCCTCCATCGCGGCGATGGTCGGGATCGGCAGCTCGAGCAGCGTGCGGGTCAGCTCGAGATCGTAGGGCGCGAGGTTGCCCTCGGCGAGATCGAGCAGCACGCGACGATCACCGCCGGCGCAGAACACCGCCGGCAAGCCACGCAGCACGCAGACCTTGGCCTCGCGCGCGCGCGCGAGCGTGGCCATGCGCTGGAGCAGCTGATCGACGAACTCGCTCGAGAACGCGTTGTTGCCCGGCTCGTCGCGCATCCACAGCTCGGCGACGCCGTTCTCGATCGTCAGGCTGACTCGCTCTGCTGTCATTGTCGCGATCCTCCCCCGCCGGGCCGATAGCGCTCGAACCACGGCGGCGACTCACCGGACATGAAGCCGCGGATCGCCGCGATGGTCTCGAGCTCGAGCAGATCCAGCGAGGTTCGCTGGGCGCCGAGCTCGAGCGCGTCGGCGCGGCTGAGCGTGGCGATCTCGCTGGAGTAGCGCTTGAGACGGGAGACCGCGTTGGGGCTCGCTCGCAGCAGCCG
>DATLLB010000427.1:0-9543 GCA_035538075.1 Enhygromyxa sp. | reverse complement strand
GATCAGGACGAACACGAGCGGGAGCCGAGCGGGGGTACGGGTCACGAATCCAGCATCCGGCCGGGCGGGCGCGGACGCAAGCGAGCGAGCGTCAAAAGCCGCACCACGAGTGACTCCGCGGGACGTGACAGGGCCCGGTATGAGCCCAGTCGGACGCGCGAATCTGATCATCCGCAGTGCCGCGCACTCCGTCGTAGCCGACCGTCATCAACTCGTAGGCGTCGCCGCGAATAGGCGAGGTGTGTTGGGCGCTCCACGGCGCACACATCGATGACCGCTGCCGCGAAGACTTTCAAACTTTCGCCCCGCGCCTCAGCCCTTGAAGGTGCTCCCGCCAAAGTCGCCAAACGGTTCGTCACGCTCGCGCACCGCCTGCTTGAACCCGACCTCCTCCGCGCGCCGCTGAAACCCATACCCCTCCTTGGTGTGCCGCGTGATCCCGTCGAACACGGTGCCGAGGATCTGCGTGGCCTGCAGGCCGGCGGCGCCGAGGGTCTGGTTGACGAGCAGCTTCATCATCACCAGCTGATTGATCGGCATCCGAGCGATGCGCTCGAGCAGGATCTCGAAGCGCTCGTCGAGCTGCTCGGCAGGCGCACACTCGATCGCCAAGCCCCACTCGACGGCCTCCTTTCCGCTCAGGCAATCGCCGGTGAACAGCAGCCGCTTGGCCTTCTCGATGCCGATCCGAAAGGCCCACAGCGCGGTCGTCGGGCAGCCCCACACGCGCGCGGGTGGGTAGCCGATCTTCGCGTCTTCGGCGATCACCAGCAGATCCGAGCACAGCGCCATGTCGGTGCCACCCGCGACGCAAAAGCCGTGGACCTTGCAGACGACCGGCTTGTCGGCGTGAAACAGGCTCATGAAGCCTTTCACGTTGCGCATCATCATCTGATAGTCGACGACGGGATCCCAGGTCTCGCGCGGATCGTGATTGCGAGCGATGACGGCCGCGTCGAGCGGCGTGCCGGCCTGCGCACGATCGCCAAAGCCCTCCTTCTCGACGATCTCCTCGGCGCTCTGGACCAGGTCGTAACCACCACAAAAGCCCTTGCCGCGGCCCGACAGCGCGATCACGTGGACGTTGGGATCGAGGTCGGCCCGCTCGACGCACGCTGCCAGCTCGCGCGGCATGTCGAGCGTGATCGCGTTGCCGCGCTCGGGGCGGTTGAGCGTGATGCGAGCGATGCGGCCGGTGACTTCGTAGGTCAGCGTGTTCATGAGCGTCGGGATCTTACTCCCAAACGTCGTCGCGCGCGTCGCCAGCCGATCAGCGTCAGCAGCCCGAGCATGCCGACCGGCGCGCGGCCTGAATCGACGCCAGCGATCGAGCACCCGCCGTCGTCATCCTCGTCGGCCGCCGCGGAGCCACTCTCGCCGTCGCCCTCGTCCGACTCCGTCGCGCCGTCGCTCTCGCTGTCCGAGCTCGTGTCGGTCTCGGTCTCGGTCTCGGTCTCCATCGGCATCTCCTGACCGACGTGGACGACCAGAATCTCCGACCACCCCTCGTGCCCCCACAGATCCGTAGCGCGAGCCTGTACGGTCCAGTCGCCGACCGGGAAGCTGACGTCCTCGATGCGGTAGGGCGGAGTCAAGCCGACCCACGGCTGCGTTTGGCCGGCGATGTCGAGGTGCACGGCCGAGATCGGGCTCTCGTCACTCGCCACGATCTCGATCGTCGTGACGAACGAGTCCTCGGGGATCCACAGCTCCGGTCCGGGCCCCGGCGACGTCAGCTCGACCACGGGTGGCGCGAGGTCGTCGCCCTCGAGGAACGCGAGCGCGGCTGGGAGGTTCGGGAGCGGACCAATGTGGCCGCCACTCCCCTGCGGGATACCGCTGCTCACGAGTAGGTCACGCAGCGGGAACGCGGTGAGCTCGACGCCGAGCTGGCGCGCACGCTCCTGTAGCAGGACCACGACGGAGGCCACGATCGGCGTCGCCGAGCTGGTCCCGTTGAAGCCCGCCACGTAGGTCTGCTGCGGATCGCCGCCGTAGGTGGCGAAGTTGCCGTAGCCGAGCGTGAACACGTCGGAGCCCCAGCCTTGCACGTTCACACGCGACCCGTAGGTGCTGAACGACAGGCGGTCGTGGCCGAGATCCGGCGACCCGGCGCCGACGATCAACGCCCCGCTGTCGCCGTAGTCCAAGTAGTCCTGGTACGCAGCGGCGTCGAGATCCTGCGCGCCGTTGCCGGCCGCAGCGATCACAATCACGCCCGCGTCGGTCGCTACTTGGGTGGCCATGTGAACCAGCGGCGCATACTCGCCGGGCACGAAGCTGTCGGGGCCCGCGATGCCTTCTGTCTGGATCTCCAACATCACGACGTCGCCCACGGTCGAGCCCATCGTCGCGGCCAAGATGGCCTGGTAGCGACGGGCACCGCCCTCGACCGTGAGCTCGGGATAGAGGAACAGCTCGGACTCGTGCGACGAGCCGGTGATCCCGTAGGCATTGGCGACGGCCGAGGTGATGCCAATCACCGCGGTGCCGTGATCGATGTACTCGAGCGAATACGCATCCGGAGTCTGGCCGGCCTCCGCGGTGATCGTGCCGTCGACGAGATCCTCGTGCGCCGTGTTCCAGGACAGCTCCACGTCGGCCAGACGAACACCCGCGCCGGTGAGGCCTTCGCTCCACCCGTACGCGACGTCGACCCCCGGGTTGGGTCCGAAGTGCACGAGCGAATCGGTGAGATCGGGTGTGAGGGGCTCGATGTCGCCGGGCGGCGGCGTGCGAGCGGCCGTGATGCTGACGAGCTCGACGAGCTCGAGCGCCTGCAAGCGCTCGCCGATCGCCTTCCACTCCGAGCGCGGCGCGTCGATCTCGACTCGCGCGACGCCGGCGAGATCGGGCTGCGCCCGCCCGGTGCGTGCGGCTGCGCGCTGCTCGAGCGCAGCGAGTCGGGCCGGGTCCACCTCGATCCCCGGACGCAGGCTCAGATCGTCGAGCTTCAGTCGTGCTCGCAGCGGCGCGAGGTTGGCCTCGGCTTCACTCGAGATCAGCCCGTCCGCACGCACCCGCACGCGCGCGGCGTCGATGAACTTGACCTCCATCAGCCAGGGCAGCGGCTGGCCGAGAGCGTCGCGCTCGGGCGGCAGACGCAGCGGCTGCTTGGCGTAGACCTGCCGAGGCGCTCGCTCGGGGTGGGTCAGGTCTGCGTCGGCGCAGGCGGGGATCAGGCAGACCGCGGCGCGAAGCTGGGTATCGCTCGACTCGACGCGCGGATCCTCGGGCCCGCATCCGACCACCAACACGACGAGACTGACGACCCCGACTCCGACTCCGATCCGCACGAGCACAGCTTAGACGATTCGTCCGTGCCGAGGTGTCGGCGTGAAGACCTTTCTGATCAGCCTCGCGCTGATGAGTCTCACGTTGCTCGGCGCGAGCTGAAGGCGAGGAGCGGCAAGCCCAGCAAGCCGAGCGCCCAGCCGAGCAGGCCGCTCGCGGGTGTGGTCGAGCAGCTGCACGAGCCACCCTCGGCGACGTCCTGCGCAGGGAGTCCAGTGCTCGACTCGCCCTCGCTCTCGCCCGGCTGGTCTTCGCTGCCGCCGCTGTCGCTCTCGCTCTCGTCGGTCTCGCAGGGATCGCTGACGAAGCCGCCACCGTCGTCACAGCCGTCCTCGCCAAAATCCTCGACGACGGCGATGTAGCGATTCGCGTGGGCCGTCCACGTGCGCCCCATCGGATCCTCGACGTCGATCTTGATCAGCACGGTGTTGCTGACGGTCTCGAGCGGCGGCGCGAAGCTCAGCTCGAAGCTGCCCGAGGGCAGCGCCTGCTGATCGACGAACACGTTCCACTGCGGCTCGCTGCCAAACCCGCTCAGCGCCCACGAGGCGGTGATCAGCGTGCCGTCCATCGCGTCGAGGCAGCCGCTGATCGTCGCCTCGGATCCGAACTCGACGGTCTGCTCGCCGAAGCTCAGCGCCGCGGCAGGCCCGGTCGCGGCCGGATCCGGATCGTCGATGATCTTGAACACCCCCGGGTGCGGCCACCACTCGTTGGCCCACGGCTCGTAGGTGTAGCCCTCGACCGCCCACGCGCCGGCCGGCAGCGCGCTCACGTCCCACGGCACCGGCTCGGCGGCGGCCTCGAAGGTGATCGGCCGGCGCTCGGCGTCGGCGTTGATCCGCACCCAGCAGTCGGCCCACTCGGGCGCGTTGTCCAGGACCTCGAGCTCGGCGTCGACGGCCGAGGCGTCGCCGAGCCCGTGCGCGTCGGCGTCGGCGAGATCGACCTCGGTGATCCAGCTCGGCAGGATGTCCTCGAGATGGTGATCGCGACAGAACGCGAAGAACTGGTGCGTGCGGCTGTCGTCGACCTCGTCGGGCGTGACGTCCGTGTCCTCGTAGGGGATCGAATAGACCAGCGGGAAGGTGGCGCCCTGCGAGCGATCGATGATCGTCATGCACGGCGCGCCGGTCCAATCGACGGGCGTGCGCGGGTGGAGGCCGTTGCCGGCCTCGGCCACGCTCGGCAGCGCGAGCACTCCAGCTGGCAAGAACGCCACCGCCAGCGCGAGCGCGCGACGCATCAGTCCATCCCCTCGAGCTTGGCCTCGCCGGCCGGCGGGGCGCCGCGACGGTGATCATCCCACGCGATCTTGGCCCCGCAACGCAGCATCATCGCGCCTTCATAAGGGTTGGCGATCGTGCCCTCGCGCTGCACCCAATAGGCGCCTTCGTTGGTGAAGGTCATCGGGCAGTGCACGAGCACCAGGCCATCGCGCGCGTCGGGGTTTTGGGCCAGCCACGCGATCACGCCCTCGCTCATCTTGCGGTAGGCCAGGCGCGCGGTCGCGATGTCGGGCGAGCTGATGCGCCCGGCCGCGGCCAGCAGCTCGTCGACCCCGGGCTGGCCCGCGCGGGTCTGGCCGGCCTCGACCACCTGCGCGCCGAGCTTGTCGACGCCGTCGATGCGATCGCTGGCCAGCACCTCGCCGATCGCCAGGTACGGGGTCAGGATCGTGCCATCGGGCGCGCTGTCGGCTGCGTCGGGCTTGCACGCGATCACACACGCCAGCGCGAGCACACCGAGCCCCCACGCGCGCCTGCCGAAGCGATGCCGGACTCGTGCCACCCATCGCGGATACCACAGTGCAGCGACGGTGGGGTAGAGTCGCCCGCCCGCGCATGCCGATCTCGCTGATCCTGCCGCTCACGCTGCTTGGCCAGCCGCCCGCGGAGCAACCCGATTCGGCGCTGCAACCCGAGCCCGAGGTGCAACCCGAGCCCGAGCCCGAGGTGCAACCCGAAGCCGAATCGGACGCGTTCTTCGCGAGTGAGACCACGCAGGGCGAGCCGCCTCCGCCCAGCGCCGCGCCTCCGCCCAGCGCAGCGCCTCCGCCAATGCCGGAGATCGAAGAGCTCCCGTCGCGCGATCCCGAGGTCGCCGAGCCAGCGCCCAAGCGCCCGGTGATCGTCTTCGATCCCGAGCGCGACCCCGCGGGCAGCGACGGCGGCAGCTTCTTCGATCCCGGCAAGCTCGGCGACACCGGCCCTGGCGGCGGTGGGATCGTGCAGCTGCGCGGCTACGTGGGCGCGTCGTTCATCACCACCGAGCGCACCAACATTCGCCAGCGCACCGACGCGGGCAACTTCGAACGGGTCGCGCCGCTGCCGTTCTTCGGCGCGGGCACGGCCACGCTCTACGTCGGCGCGGCGATCTGGGCCGACGCGATCTATGCCCGACTCTCGCTCGAGTACCTGGCGATCCCGCAGATCACCGCCGGCACCGAGGACATCCTCGCGCCGGCCAACCGCGTGCTGCTGGCCGAGTCGGCGGCGCTCGAGATCAACCCGTTCTTCTGGGCCGAGAAGACCCCGCGGTGGTTTCGCGAGGGCTTCAAGATCACCGCGGGCGTGTTCATCGTGCCGTTCGGGATCGAGGACGAGGAGCACGCGGCCCCGGTCAACTGGTTCACCACGCGCCCGCGCGTGATGACCAACGGCCGCGTGTACCCGGGCACTTGGAGCGACGTCGGGGCGTTCTTGAAATTCCGCCCGACCTTTCGCGAGCACAAGCCGATCCGTCCGCTGGAGATCGACGTCGGCGTGATCAATGGCGACGCGTGCACGCAGACGCGCTTCGCCGACACGCTCTACACACCCAACGGCGTGGCCGCGCCGTGCGAGCGAGTGCTGCGACCCGAGGAGCTGGACGCGGCGGCCGGCTTGCTGCCGGGCGCCGATCCGCGCGCCGATCTGGGCTTCCTCGGCGTGGGCCCCGACAACAACCAGAACAAGTCGGTGCTCGGACGGCTGAGCCTGTACCCGCTCCCCGATCTGCAATTCGGCGGCTCGATCGTGTGGGGCAAGCACCCGCGGCTGCTCTCGTTCGACGAGCGCGTCGAGGGGCTCTCGACCATCGACGTCCCGCAGGCGCACAGCTGGCGCGCCGGCGCTCACCTCGGCCTCGATCTCGATCGCATGATCGCCAGCCCCTACCCGCTGCCGATGCTGCGAGCGGAGTTCGTGATCGGCAGCGACGCCGCGCCCGAGGCTCGTGACGGTGAGGCCCAGGCGCTCGCCGATCGCTGGATGATGGGCGGCTACGCCCAGATCGCGCAGCCGCTCTATCGGCGCAAGCGCAGCAACCTGCCCGGCTTGATGCTGCAGTACCGCATCGACTGGGCCGATCCCGATCGCGCGGTCCCGGGCGCGGTGCTGCGCTCCGATCACGCCGACGTCTACCTCTACGACGAGACCCAGCTCGGGCACACCTTCGGGTTCCGCTGGCTGGTCGTGCCGCGCTTCACGATCAAAGCTGACTACTCGCTCATCCGCGAGGACGGCGGCGCGGCAAACCAGCTCTACAACGATCGTTTTGTCCTGCAGCTCGTCGGAGACTTCTGATTCGTCGGAGACTCTTGATCGTGCGACGCCAATCCCGCGGCAGCAAAAGGCCCCCCTCGGGGGGCCACCACGTGCTATCGCCGTCGACGAACCGATCCGCTTTGCGAAGCAAACGGCCGCGAAGCGGCCGCCCGCGGCTCACACTGAGGCGGCCGCGGGGGGGCTAAAAATGTCCGTTCCACTCAGCGGCTACCGCACCCATCGCCTGCTGCGCTCGTCCGGGTACTCGAGCGTCTACGAGGCCGTCCGCGAGGCCGACGGCAGCGCGGTCGTGGCCAAGGTCTTCGACCTCGAGAGCAACGACGTCGAGCCGCGGGTCGAGCACGAGTTCGCGCTGATCGAGGCGCTCGACGTCGAGGGCGTGGTCAAGGCGCTCGGCCTGCAGCGCGTCGGCGATCAGCTGATCCTGCTGCTCGAGCGGGTCTCGGGCGTCGATCTGGCCGAGTACACCCACCGCCGTCCGCTCGAGCTCGAGCGCTTCTTCTCGATCGCGATCCAGATCGCCGACGTGCTCGGGCGCGTGCACGCACGCCGCATCATCCACCGCGACATCAAGCCGACCAACATCTTGATCGAGCCCGACACCGGGCGTGTGTACCTGGCCGACTTCGGCATCTCGGTGCTGCTCGAGAGCGAGCGTCGCCACATCTACGATCCCGCGGTGCTCGAGGGCACGCTGCCCTACGTGTCGCCGGAGCAGACCGGTCGCACTGGCCGAGCGGTCGACTTCCGCAGCGACCTCTACTCGCTCGGCGTCACGTTCTACGAGCTTCTGACCGGGCGCCGCCCGTTCGAGTTCGCCGCTCCGCTGGAGCTCATCCACGCGCACCTGGCCCGCACACCCGAGCCCCCGCACGCGCGGCGGCCCGGGCTGCCCGAAGGTCTGTCGCGGCTGGTGATGAAGCTGCTCGAGAAGGCGCCCGAGCACCGCTACCAGACCGCGGCCGGGCTCGCGGCCGATCTTCGCAAGCTCCGCGAGCTGATCGAGCGTGGCGAGGACGGCCGCACGCTGGCGCTCGGCCGCGAGGACTTCCCGCGCACGCTGCAGCTGCCGCATCAGCTCTACGGCCGCATGCAGGAGCGCCACGAGCTGGTCGACGAGCTCGAGCGAGTCATGCGAGCGGGCACCGGTCGCGTGATGCTGCTCGCCGGACCGCCCGGCATCGGCAAGTCCTCGCTGCTCGCCGACTTCGAGGGTCCGGTCGCCGGCTTTGGTGGCTACCTCGCGCGCGGCAAATTCGATCCGACCTGCGAGCTGCCCTACTCCGCGTTCGTCGAGGCCTTCGGCGGCTTGGTCGAGCAGGTCCTGACCGAGAGCGAGCCGCGGCTTCGCCAGTGGCGTACTCGGATCGAGGCTGCGCTCGGCGGGGTCGGGCGCATCGTGTGCGAGCTGGTCCCGAGCCTCGAGCTGATCATCGGCGAGCAGCCAGCCCTGCCCGAGCTCGAGCCGCACGAAGCTCGCAACCGCCTGCACCTCGCCGTCGCGCGCTTCCTCTCGGCGTTCTGCGAGGACGAGCAGCCGCTGGTGATCGTGCTCGACGATCTGCACTGTGCCGACCGCAGCAGCCTCGCGCTGCTGCGCGCGCTGATCGAGGGTGGTCGCCGCGGCGCGCTGCTAATTTTGGGGAGCTATCGCGAAGCTGGCAGCGCCTGGCGCGAAGCCGGCAGCGCCTGGCGTGAAACCAGCAGCGCCTGGCGCGAAGCCGGCGACGCCAAGCGTGAAGGCGAGCGCGAGATCGGTCCCGGTCATCCGCTGCGCGAGCTGATCGACGCGCTCGCCGGCCATCACCGCGTGCGGATCACCCGGCTGCGCCCGCTCTCCGAGGACGCCGTCGAGTCGCTGGTCGCCGACACGCTCGCCCGCACCGGGCCCGAGGTCCGGGCGCTCGCGCAGATCATCGGCCGCAAGACCGACAACAACCCGCTGTTCATCCGCCAGTTCCTGCTGCACCTGGCCGAGCAAGGGCTCCTGCAGGCGGGCGAGCACGGCTGGAGCTGGGACGAGCAGGCGATCGAGGGCGCGAGCGTGCCCGACGACGTGCTCGAGGTCATGACCGCCAAGCTCGCGACCATCTCGGCCCCCGCTCGCGAGCTGCTCGCGCGTGCGGCCTGCGTCGGCGCGCGCTTCGATCTCGCCGCGCTGGAGATCGTCAGCGAGAAGCCCGGAGCTGCGCTCGCGCCCACGCTGCACGAGCTCGCCGAAGTCGGGCTGCTCGCCGCCGTCGGTCGCGAGTATCGCTTCGCTCATGATCGGCTCAAGCACGCCGCGCTCGCGCAGCTGCCGGCCGAGGACCGTCGGCTGCTGCACGCACGCTACGGCCGTCGGCTGCTCGCCGAGGCCGGCGACGACGGTGAGCGGCTGTTCGAGATCGTCGATCACCTCGACGCCGGGCTCGAGCGTCCGCTCGCCAGCGCCCCGTTGCACGAGCGGCTCGATCTCGCCGGCTTGAACCTCCGCGCGGGCGTGCGGGCGCTCGACAGCGCCGCGTACGAGCCCGCGCTGCGCTACCTCGAGCAGGGCATCGAGCTGATCCCCGAGCTGCGCGAGCCGGTCGCCGAGCGCGGCGTGCTTGAGCCGATCATGAGCGAAGCGATACTCGCGACCGACGGCGGCGAGCAGCCCGACTTCGGCGAGCTCGTGCAGCGTGGGCGCGAGCGCAGCTCCGGGCTTCTCGCTGACGAT
>DATLLB010000426.1:0-4313 GCA_035538075.1 Enhygromyxa sp. | reverse complement strand
GCGCACGACCGAGCACCGACTTGTTCTCGGGATCCTCGAGATCCTCCAAGATGTCGCTGACGTTGCCCGCCGCCCGCGAGACGTTGCTCAGCGCCGGCCCGGCCTGGTTGTTGATGGTCGAGAGCGTCTCGTCGAGCTGGCCGGCCGAGTGGCGCACTGACTTTAGCGTGCGGCCAAAGTCGTCCTTGTACTCGGGGTCGTTGAACAGCGCGCCGACCAGGCCCTCGCCGTCCTTGATCTGCCGGGTGATCTCGTTGGCGTTGGCGAGGATGCCCTGCAGATCCTGCTTGGTGCCCTCGTTGTTGAGCGACGAGAACAGGCCCGAGATGCCGGCCAGGCTGGTGTCGACCTTGTCGATGATGCCGCCGATCTGGTCCTTGAAGACGTTGAGCTCCTCCATCAGCGAGGCCGCCGATTGGATGTAGCCGCCCGGCTCGATCGGCAGCCCGCGGCGACCGACGGTGATGTTGATCAGCTGATCCCCGAGCACGCCGTTCGACGACACGGTCGCGCGGCTGTCGGTGCGCAGGTACTCGAGCTTGTCGGCGTCGATGCGCATGGTGACCTCGACGCGGCGGTGCTCGAGCAGCGTCGGCACGCACACGCCCTCGGGCCCGGCCCAGCGCACTCGCTTGTAGCGCTGGCGAAATTGCCGAGTCACGCACACTTCGCCCTCGCTGCACGAGCTGTCGTCGGCGCAGCCGGCATAGGCCTTGGCGTCGCCGTTGAACTCCTGCAGCTCGGCGCACAGGCCTCCGCCGCCGGCAACCGGCGCGCAGAACAGCGTGGGCTCGCAGTCGTCGTTGCGGGTCTCGTCGAAGCGCCCGAGATCCTCGGCGACCGGGTTGCACGGGTACTCCGGCGAGATGAACGAGACCTCCTCGACCACGCCGATCTCCTTGCCGGCGAGCTGGACCTTGGAGGCCTTGGTCAAGCCCGAGACCGTGCGGAAGTGGGCGTGGATGGTGGTCTTCTCGGTCAGCACGCCTTCGCTGATCGCGATCAGGAACAGCGAGGCGATCAGCAGGCCGCCGAACGCGATCACGAAGATGCCAACCACGAAGTTGGTTCGTTGCTCGTCGCGGCGCTTGCCTGCCATCGGTTACGAAGTCCGCCCTTCGATGAAGTCTCGCACGACCGGATCCTCGATGGCGCGAAACCGTTCGACCACGTCCACGTAAGGGAACGACTTGTCGTGCAGCATCGCCACGCGATCGGCCACGTACCAGGCGGTCGTCATGTCGTGGGTGACGACGATGCTGGTGACACCCAGTTCGCGCTGGAGCTTGCGGATCATGCGGGCGATGCGGTTGCAGTTGCTCGGATCGAGGCCGGTGGTCGGTTCGTCGTAGAGGATAACCTCCGGCCTGACCGCGATCGAGCGAGCCAGCGCGACCCGCTTGCGCATGCCGACGGACAAGGCGGCGGGCACCTGTTCCAAAATGCCCGGGTGACTGTCGGGCCCGAGGCCGACCAAGTTGAGGCTATCGACCACGCGCGCGAGGATCTCCTCGTCGCCCATCTTCGTGTGCTCTGTTAGGGCGTAGCCCACGTTTTTGGCAATCGTCATCGAGTCGAACAGCGCGCCGTGCTGAAAGACCATCGACACGCGCAGACGGAGCTTGCGGAGCTGCTCGGCGTCCATCGTGCCGACGTCTTCGCCGTAGTAGAGCACGCGCCCGGTCTCGGCTCGCAGCAGACCGATCATCAGCTTCAGGCACACGCTCTTGCCCTGCCCGCTGCCGCCGATGATCGTGAGCGTCTCGCCGAGCTTCACGTCGAGGTTCATGTCGCGGTAGATGACGTTGTCACCGAAGGCCTTGAAGACGTGATCGAACTTGATCAGCGTCTCACCGCGGGCGCACGTCTTGCCCTGATACTCGCCGATCGTGCTCAGGCCGACGTCCGGCAGCGGGATCTGGCCGTGGGCCTCGCTTGCGGCGGCGTGCTCGAGCTCGTCTTCGTCATCCCAAAACACCGTCGTCACCCAATTGGCATGAAGATGGTCGTGAGGGCGAAGTCGGCGAGCAGGACCATCACGGAGACGGCGATGACCGTCTCGGTCGTGGACAGACCGACCGCCTCGGTGCCGAACTTGGTCGAGAAGCCCTGATAGCAGCCGATGATGCCCGCCAGCGCGCCGAACACCAGCGCCTTGGTCTGGCTCATGATGTAGTGCATCGGCTCGAGCTCATCGATGTACGTGGCGTAGAAGTAGCCGGCCGGGACATCGAACACGGTGTCCGAAATCACCATGCCGCCGAACATCGCGATCACGTTGCCCCACGCGACCAGCAGCGGCATCGCGATGCTGGCCGCGACCAGGCGTGGCCAGACCAGCTTCTTGATCGGATCGGCCCCGAGCGCCGAGATGGCGTCGATCTGCTCGGTGACCTTCATCGAGCCGAGCTCGGCGGTCATGCCGGTCGCCATCTTGGTGCCGACCGTGACGGCGAGCAGCGTCGGCACCAGCTCGCGCACCAACGCCAGCGAGGTCACATAGCCGAGCGAGTTCTTGGCGCCAAAGTCCGCGAGCGCCTCGCCGAACTGCCAAGCGAGGATCATCCCGACGAACAGCGACATCATGGTCGCCAGCGGGATCGAGCGGATGCCCAGCTGCAGCGTCTGGTAGGAGATGTCGAACAAGCCGAGCGGTCGTCGTGGGCCGCGGGCCAGCGCCTGGCCGAGCATCACCGCCATGCCGCCGCACCAGGTCACGCCGGCGTTGATGGTCTTGCCGAGGTTCTCGATCCAGGCGCGGATCGGCGATGTTTCGCTGTTGGCCATGCTGCTCGGGCGTCAGCGACGAACCGGGTAGCCGAACCCGTCGATGACCTTTTGAAACGCTGGGGTGTGCTGCTCGAAGTCCTCGGGCTTGGCGATGTAGGTGAGGTCGAACAGGCAGCCGTCCTTCTTGACGACCACGTACTCGATCATGACCTCGACCCCGTCGAGGTTGGCGCGGACGGTCGTGCGCAGAGCCTCGCGGTTGGCGATCGTGGTGTAGTACTGCTTCGGTCGCATGCGCGGCCGGCCTTCGGCGTCGAGCTCACCGGTCGGCTCCTCGACGATCGCCCAGGCCGAGTAGTCGATGCGCTGGTGATCGACGAAGTCCTCGAGATCGCTGTCGCCATGGATCCCGCACTCGCCGAACACCTGGATGACCGCGGGATCGGAGTCGTGACGCCACGCCACCTGCAAGCCCTTCTCGGTCAGCGGCACCCACTCGAGTCCGGGTGAGCCGAAGTGATAGCTCGGCAGTCGGGTCTTGCTGGCCCAGACCGGCTGGATCGGCGGCACGTAGATGCCGCTGTCGCTCCTCATCCCGCGCGCGCACGCGAGGCTGGTGATCGAAAAAGCTACGGCGACCAGCAGTCGGGCGACGCGGCGCGCGGCCGGCTCGGGGATGGGGCCGAGGGTCACTGGCCCGGGATTCTAACAGCGTTGGGCGCGGCCGGCTCGCTCGGTGGCGGGGTTGCCTCCGGGTCCGTTAGACTCGAGGCAATGCCGGATGGAAGCGCAACTCGGCCCGATCCCACGTTGATCTCGCGGCGTCAGCCGTGCCTGGGCCGGGTCGTGGCGATCGACGAAGCTGGGCGGGCACGGGTCAGCTTTGTGGATCTCGTCGGGCCGCCGCCGATCGCACGCACGATCGGCGAGGTCACTCGAGCGCAGCTCGAGGCTGCGCTCGCCGAGGGGCGACCGATCCTGCTCGGTTTTTTGGACGGGCGCGCGGACTCGCCGGTGATCATGAGCTTGGCCTCGATGGCCGAGCCGCCTACGGCTGTGCCTGTGGCTGCGGCCGAGCCGGAGGTGGAGGTGGTCGTCGACGGGCAGCCGGGCACGCACGTGATCGAGGCGCGCGAGGAGCTGCAGCTCCGCTGCGGTGAGGCGACGATCACCTTGCGTGCGGACGGGACGATTAAGATTTTGGGCCGCGACGTGACCAGCTGGGCGCGTCGGCGGCAGCGGATCCGCGGCGGCTCCGTCGCGATCAATTGACAGGCCAGGCTTGCAGGCTCGCGTCGATCCAGAGGTCGCCGCCGACGAGCGTGTGCGCTGGGCCGAGCGCTTCGGCGAGCGGTGAGCATGCGCCGCTTGGATCGATCCCGGCGGCGTCGAGCAGCCACGCGCTGCGATCCCGGACGGCCCCGAGGGCGAGCGGTGACGGGTGGCAGTAACCATTCTCGTGCCCGGCCGAGAACACGACGATGGTTGGATCGGCGAGCTCGATCGCGGTCGCCGAGCTGGCATCCGCGGATCCGTGATGGCTCGACCACAACACGTCCACGGGTCCGCATGCGGCCGCAGCC
>DATLLB010000425.1:0-2015 GCA_035538075.1 Enhygromyxa sp. | reverse complement strand
CTCGCTTCGCACGGTGGTGTCGAGTGATCCGCCGAGCGCCTCCTCGCGCACGCCGGAGTCGTGGTGGTGGGTGATCAGGCGCTCCCAGCCCTCGACATAGGCGACCACGTTGGTCACGCCGTTGCTGATGTAGTCGGCGATCGGCGTGTGCGAGAAGCTGCCCCCGTTCGGAAACGCCTGCTCGGGCCAGCTCACGGCGCTCGGATTCTCGAGCACCAAACCGTCGAGATAATAGTGACCGGGCGCGACCCACAGGCCCGGATCGCTGGCGTCCTCGACGGTCTCGATCAGGCCCAGCCAGATTCGCGCGCCCGCGGGGATCGAGATGCGCAGCAGATTGGTCGAGATCACGTCCGAAAGCGGGAACACCAAGCGCTCGAAACCGCCGGTGCCGACCGTGCCAGCACCGCCGACTCCGCTGATGGGGTAGTCGCTCACCGACAGAAACACACCGGGGCTCTCGGACCGGACCCAGATCACGATTTGGTCGCCGACGAACTGCTCCGCGAGCCGAATCGTGATCTCGCCCGACCCCGGACCGGTCGCGACCATGAACAGGCTCGGCATGCGATCGAGGTACTTGTGACCGTAGTCGCGATGCATGGCGGCGTCGGCCAGCACCTCGATCCCGTCGAGCCCGTCGTCGAACAGCCGCAGCAGCTTTCCGGAGGTGATCAAGAACCCGTGATCCGGGCTGCCGGCCTTGCAGCCGAGATCACTGGCCAGCTCGCGCAGGCTGTTGTCAGTCGCATCGACCAGCGCCGCGTGGTCGCTGTCGAGCAACACGCGGCCCTGTTGCAGCAGGACTCGTCGATACCGCTTGCCGCGTTTTTGATCGGGCTGGAAGCCTCGGGAAAAGTCGCCTTTCATACCGTTGTCCTCTTTGGAAGCGCTGGGTGGTGAAACATCAGTCGACGCGGACCAATCCGGTGATCAGGCCCACGGGGCTGTACTCGTCGAGACGTCGGATCAGCGCCTCGCGACGCTTGCCCGCTTGCAGATCGTGAAACACACCGATCTCGCCGCCGTCTTCGGCCCCGCCGCGAACTTCGACGGAGGTCGCTGCGGACAGTCGCAGGTGTGCGCGGTGGAGGCGGTCGTAGCTGACGAAGCGCGACGGCTCACCTTCGACCACGCGATGGCGACGAGGGAGCACACAGTTGTTCGGCACCGCGCTGTAGCGAATGCAGCCACGGAAGCGGTCGGTGACCGTCACGAGATCGTCGAACAACACCTCGCTGGCCTCGAGCGCGTGCGCGACGACCTCGCCGACGACGGTGCTGCGCTCGATGTCGAGCTCGGCGTCAGGCAGCTGCAGCGCCGGGCTGAGCGAGCCCTTGCCGGCGTCGATGATGCTGTCACGCACCACCAGCGTGCCCACGCCGATGGCCTGCACGCTCGCGCACACGCAGTGGTCGATGCGGACGTCGGCGTCGTCGCTGACGTCGACGGTCAGCTGGTCGCTGGCGTCGAGCACCGAGCACCACTCGATGCGGAGCACCGCGCTGGGAGGAGTCACGACCGATTCCCCGCCCCAAGCGAGCCCGCGCAAGGTCAGCGCCTCGTACGTGGGTATCGGCGGCGGATCCCCCCAGATGTCGTAGATGGTGACGATGATGACCGGCCGGTGGCCTTCGGCGGCTTGAATGACCAGCTCCGAGATGCCATTCGGCCACACGATCATCTCGCCGGGATAGGTCGCGCTGTCTTGAAACTCCACGACCTCGATCGCGCTCGAGCCGTCGATGTCGCCGAGCGCGTCCATCAAGCTGGTGTAGCGAGGGACCGCGTTGAGGCTGTCGTCGTTGGCCCGCGACAGCGCGCCCGAGCGCGAGACGATCCGCGTGGGCGCAGGCAGCCGCGCCTCGAGCTCGCGATTGGCCGGGCGCGCACCGACGTGATCGCTGTAGCCGTCCTCGAAGTCGACGGTCACGGCAGGCGGTGGATCTGCGAGCACATCCGGGTTCTCCGGCCAGCTCTGTGGTGGCTCGCCATCGGCGAAGGTGAAGTAGCCG
>DATLLB010000424.1:0-15842 GCA_035538075.1 Enhygromyxa sp. | reverse complement strand
CGTGGCGTAGTCGACCGCGTCGGGCGTCGAGTACCCGCACAGCGAGGTGCGGCGTCGCAGCAGGTTGCCGAGCACCGCCGAGGGGTAGGCCATCAGCTCGCGCGCCAGCTCCATCAGCGGATCGAACTCGGCGCGCGAGCTGATGGCCTACCCCTCGGCGGTGCTCGGTAACCTGCTGCGACGCCGCACCGCGCTGTGCGGGTACTCGACGCCCGACGCGGTCGACTACGCCACGCAGGCGCTCGCGCTCTACCGCGAGGCGCTGACCGACGAGCACGCCTCGACCGCGGCCACCCACGCCGAGCTCGGCATCGCGCTGCTGGTCGCGGGTGATCCGGCTCAGGCCAAGCCCGCGGCCGCGCGCGCGCTCGAGCTGTTCGCGATCGTGGATCCCGAGGCCAAGGACAGCGTCGCGGCGCCCAAGCGGCACGTGGCGAAGGTCGTGCACGTGCTCGCTCGCCATGCGCTGGCCGAGCCGGGCGCGCTCGAGGGTGCGGACGCGCTGCTGGCCGAGCTCGTCGAGGACTCGCTGCGACCCGAAGACGCGTTCTTGCAGCGCCAGCTGCAAGACGCGATCGCTCAGCGCCGACCGTAGCCGCTCGCGGCCACGCGGACGCTGCGACCGACTTCATGCCGACGCAGGGTCAGGAGCACGGGCGTCAGCGCAGCTCCGAACGCGAACCCGAACAGGTGCGAGAACCAGGCCACGCCCGCGTCGCTGCTGGAGAACAAGCCCATCACCGCCTGGAGGCCGAACCACGCGATCAGGTAGACCCACACGGGCAGCTTGAGCTGAATGAACAGCACCACCTGAAACAGCTTGTTGCGAGGGAAGCACCACAGGTACGCGGCCATGACCCCGGCGATGCCACCCGAGGCGCCGACGATCGGCGCCATCGTGTTCTTGGTCAGCAGCACCTCGGCGAGTCCACCGACCATCGCCGCGGCCACGAAGAACAACGCGAAGCGAACCCGCCCGAACAGGTGCTCGACGTTGTCGCCGAAGATGTAGAGGAAGTAGCAATTGCCGAGCAGGTGGGCCCAGCCGCCGTGCAGCAGCCAGTGGGTCGCGAGCGTGTACCAGCTGCCCTGCGTGAGCGCGGCGAAGCCCAGCTCCTTCCATTGATGACGAAGCGGACCGGCGACCGGGGCCAGGCACAGATCGCCGATCGGCATGCCGCCGAAGCCGGGCGTGCAGTCACCGAGATCGAGCGTGCCGGTCAGCTGCAGCACGAACGCGCTCAGCAGCGCGGCGAGCAGACCGAACACCACCCACGGGGTGCTGCGGGCCGGGTTCTCGACCTCGACCGGGAGCTGCACGAGCAGCTGCGCAGCCCAGATCGCACCGCGCCGGGCCAGCTGCTTCTTGCTGTCTTCCTGGCCCTCGCGGGTTGTCGACTTGGCGAGCTTGAGGCGCTCGTGACCATCGAGCCAGATGCCCTTGCAGGTCGGACAGTGATCGACGGGGGTGCGAATTAGCCCCGGTAGATCGTGCTCGCGCAGGTGACCGCAGCCCCGCGGACACTTGCGCTTGCTCGGGCGCGAGGCGGGATCGAGCGCGCTCTCGAGGTTGGTCGCTTCGCCAGCGAGAATGTCGAGCTCGCCCGAATCGAACCACGCCCCGTTGCAGACCGGGCAAGCGTCGATTTGCACCACCTCGTGATCGCCGACGACGACCTGCGTCCAGCCGCCATCAGGCTTCTTTTGCAGGGCCATGGGCACCAGCGCGTGCAGGCGGCACGCTGGGCATTGGGCGTCGACGTGATCGTGAGTGTGGAAGGGTGGGTTCAATCAGCTCCCGCCAGCGGAGCGAGTGTACGCGCTTTTTTAGCCCTCCGCGGCGGCTTTTCGGCTTCGCCCGCTCGCTCGCGCTGCCGCTCTCGGTCGCGCACGCTCGATCTTTTCCGATGCGCCTCGATCCGCCGTGAAGGCCTGGCCGTATCCTCGTTCGGCCCGACCCGCGGCCGGTCCGAGGACTGAATCCGCTAGCGTCGAGCCACCCGGTGCGAAATAATCGGCCCGCCGATCCCGTCCGCGCGGCCTGCCATCACCGCCACGAGACCCCCATGTCGATCACCATCCGTCGAGTCAGCCTGGTCCTCCTCTCCTCTTGCTTGATGCTCGCGCTCCCGGCCTGTGGAAAGTCCGGTTCGCAAGACAAGAATCAGCAGCGCAAGGTCACTGTGAAGATTGGAGGGACGGCGGCTCCGAATGCGGTGACGGCCAACATCGCGGAGTTCGATCCCAACGCCGACATCTCGCTCGACATGGACAAGTACGGCGGCGAGCGGCCCGACGAGTATGCGATCCAGCAGGCCTTCTTCGCCGCGTTCGACGGCATCGGCACCTGCGTGGCGGACGAGCACGAGCGCCGCAAGACCGAAGAGCAGTTCAAGGGCGACGTGGCGGTGGCCGTGAAGCTCAACCCCGAGAAGCCGCGGCCCTTCGGCGTCAACGCGAGCCTGCCGAGCGGCTTCGAGGAGGCGACCAAGCTCAAGGACTGCATGCGGGAAGAGATCGCCAAGGTGCCGTTCCCGACCTACGACGGGCCGCCGGTGGTGGTCGAGATCGAGTTCGAGCTCGAGCCCGAGTGGGTCTGGGTCGAAGAGTAGGGCTCCTTCAGTGCTTTTCGGCGAAGCGCCGAAACACACTCCCAAAAATCGCTGCACGATTTTCGGGAGCACGCGCACACAAAAAGGGGACGCCAATCGGCGTCCCTTTTTCGTTGGTTCGAGCGCCGTTACTCGTCGATGACTTCCAGGAACATCTGCGCGAGCGCGTGGTGGCCGTCGGGGGTCGGGTGGATGCAGGTCAGGTCGAACCACGTGGCGTTGTCGGGCCCGCGGTAGCACTCCGACTCGGGATCGTCGGCATGGAAGCCGTGCCCGCAGAAGCCCTCGAACATGAACACCATGTCGGTCTGGGTCTCGGCCGCGAGCTTGGCGTACTCGCTGTTGATGTAGGTCATGATCTCGATCAGCATCGACGGATCCGGCGGGTTCATGTCGAAGCCCGCGAGCGAGGCGGCCGGACACGAGACCAGATCGGCGGTCGCGTCGGTGAATTCATAGACGTTGGCAAACACCACGTAGACGCCATTGGGGAAGCGACCGGGCTCGAGCAGCCAGTGCACGGCGTCGCGTTTGTGCTGCAGCATCGACTCGACCTCCTCCCAGATCGCGTCCTCGGTCACGCCCTCGAGCGTGTCCTGAGCGATCGAGGAGATGTCGTTGCCGCCCATCGTGGTGATCACCAGCGTGGTCTTCTGCAGATCCTGCTCGGCGAAGCAGCCGGGGATCTGGTTGCCGCCGCGCAGGAAGTCGTCGTTTCGTGCGCCCCACTCCGCGCACGACGCAAAGTCGCCGTCCTCCTTGATGATCGAGGTGCCGTTGATCGGGTCGGCCGTCTGCCACAAGAAATTCGGCGCATCGATGCCGAACATGATCGACAGCTCTTCAGCCAGGATCACGCGATAGAAGTCCTCGGTCGGCGTCGGTGGAGTGCCGACCGTGACCGAGTCGCCGAGGAACACCACGCGCTCGATGTTCTGGATGTCCTGATGATTGGTGCCCTGGCAGTGCGAGCCAATCACGATCCCGGTGCCGTCATAGCCGGGACCCGGCGCATCGCCGCTGACGAACTGCTCGTCGATGCAGCTCGGGACCGGATCGCCGTCGCCGTCACCATCACCGTCACCATCACCGTCGCCCGTGTCTCCGTCACCATCACCGGTATCGCCATCGCCATCGCCGTCACCGGTGTCGCCGTCGCCGTCGCCCGTGTCGCCATCGCCGTCGCCGGTCTCCTCCGAGCCGGACTCGCTCTCGCTCTCGCGCGCGTCGGTCTCGGATCCGGTGCCATCGTTGCCGACGGCCGGGTCGTCACCACAGCCAGCGAGCGCGAACGAAGAGATCAAACAAAGCGCAGGAATGAGCGAAGTACGAGCGGTGGGCATGGAAACCTACCGGGGCAATTTACCCCGGAGCAAAGCGCGCTTGGTACTTTTTTGCGCGTGACCGTGTGGCGGCAAAGCCGTCGGGGTCGCCCAACCCCTCGCAAATAACGCGGTTTACCGGGCGCCACAAAGCATCGCGGAGGGCGAGGCCACGCTGCTAACGTGCGGCGCATGAGCGCATCGCCATTTCGGCGGATTCTGGTCCCGATCGACTTCACCCAAGACACCGACGCGGCCGTCCATTCGGGCCTCGAGGTGCAGATCGACGGCGGCACCGTGGCCGTGGCTCCGGCCAGCGCCAAGGCGCTCGAGCTGGCCGCTGGGATCATCGACGATCAAGGCGAGCTGCGGCTGATCCACGCGACGCCGACCTACGAGTCGGCGAGGGTCTACACGGGCGGCGCAGGCATGGGCGTGCTCGGGGCCAACGAGGTGGCGGAGGTGCACGCGGCCGCGCGCGCGGCCTCGATCAAGGTCCTCGACGCGCTGGCCGAGCGCTTCGCCAAGGGCATCAAGTGCAGCTTCGAGGTTCGCCCCGGGGTCGCGCTGCAGGTGATCTTGGAGGAGGCCGAGCGCTTCGACGCGCAGCTGCTGGTGATCGCGGCCAGCGGGCGCAGCCGGGTCGCGCGGTTCTTCCTCGGCAGCACGGCCGATCGCGTGATCCGGCAGTCGCCGTGTCCGGTGATGGTCGTGCCGCCCGTGCTGCTCGAGGGCTGATCCAACTTGATCACGGGCTCGCGGCGCGGGTCCGGGCGCGCTCGAGGCCAAGGTGCTCCGCGTCGAGCTTGCGCACGAGCAGCTTGTAGTAGCCGATCGCGATCTCGCGCTGCCCGAGCGCCCACGCCAAGTCGGCGCGCGCGAGCAGTGCTTCGAGCACGCGCGGGTGATCGCTGCCGAGACCGCCGTCGAGCCCGACGTGGGCGCGCTCGAGCAGATCGAAGGCCCGCTCGCGCTCGCCCGCGGCCAGCTCGACCTGCGCGAGCTCGACCTGCGCGAACGAGCGCCGCGGGCCGAAGCCGAGCGCCTCGTCGGCGAGCGTGACCGTGCGAGCGAGCGTGGCTCGGGCTCGCTCGATCGCGCCGGCCTCGAGCTCGGCGCGGCCGAGCTCGGTCAGCAGATCGAGCAGGCGCAGGTCATCGGGATCGAGCAGGTCGAAGTGCTGGCGCGCGACGTCGAGCTCGGCCAGGCCCGCGGCGGTTCGACCGTCACGAATCGCGAGACGACCCAGCCACAGCGACGGCAGCCCGCTGTCGGGGGGATCGAGCAAGACCGCACGCGCGCGCTCGTACGAGTGCGCGGCGGCTTCGAGGTCGCCCTGCGCGGCCTGGATGTCGCCGAGCAGACCGAGGCTCAGGCCGTGGTTGCGATCGCGTGGACCCGAGCGGCCGACGCCATAGATCGCGACGGCCTCGCGCGCGAGCGGCTCGGCCAGCGCGGGCGATCCCGCGGCCAACAGCACGCGGGCGCGGGTGAGCTTGGCGTCGGCGAGCAGCAGCGCGCCCGGACCGAGCGTGGTCTGAGCGAGCTGCTCGGCTCGCTCGGCGCTGCGCAGCGCGGCGTCGATGTCGGCGAGCGCGAGCTGAGTGGCCGTGTGCTCGAGCGCGACGCGGACGAGCAGCGGATGTTCGTCGCCGTAGCGCTCGCGCAGCGATCGCTCGGCGTCGGTGAATTTCTCGAGCGCGTTCTCATGCTCGCCCAGGGCCGCGAGCGCGCGCGCGTCGGCGAGCGCGAGCCGGCCGACGAAGCCGGGCTCGGCGATGCTCGTGGCGTGAGCGCCAGCCATTCGTTGCCAGCGGGCCGCAGGCTCGGGCGCGAGCGCGACCACGCCGAGCTCGATGAACAGCGAAAGCGCTGCCTCGCCGACCACACGCGCGTGGTTGCTCGCGCGACCGTGCTCGACGGCCAGCTCGAGCGCCGCGACTGCATCCGCGCTGCGGCCTTCGGCGCTGGCGATGCGTCCGCGGACGAGCTGCAGCTCGGCGAGCAGGGCCGGGTCGCCCAACGACGTGGCGCGCTCGAGCGTGAGCGCGAGCTGGGCTTGCGCCTCGGTCCAGCGATCGAGCCACGTGAGCACCTCGACGGTCGCGAGCTCTTCGAGCAGCAGGTCGTGCTGCACGCTGGTCTGGATCGCAGCGGGATCCGTGCACGCGAGCGTGTCGGCGAGCTCGTACGTGGCGCTGACGATCGTGTTGGCGAGCTCGAACGCGTCGTGATCGAGCGCAAACTGGACGAGCGCGTCGAAGCTGGCGAGCGAGCGCGCGAGGCAGCGATCGAGCGGGGGGGACCGTACATCGCAGCCCGGACCGGCGAGGGCGATCCAGTCGGCGATCCACTGATCGAGCATCGGGATCGTGCGTGCGGCCAGTTGCTCGCCGTCGTCCATCGCGAGCAGGTGGGCTTCGAGCGCCTGACGTCGCGCGTTCGTCCAGCGGCCGCGACCGTCGAGCAGCGCGGTGCGGCAGGTCTCGGTCGGGCTCGTCGTGCTGGTCGGCTCCGCGGCGACGGTCTCGAGCTCGGCTTCGGGCTGCTCGTCGTCGGCGATCCACGAGAAGGTCAGCGCCGTGGCGGCGACCAGGCCGATCGCCGCGCTTGCGAAGCCGACCAAGCGACCAGGCGCACGCTCGCGACCGCGCTCCAGCGCACGCAGCAACGCCTGCATGTCGGCGTGACGATGCGAAGGATCGCGGGCGAGCCCGCGCTCCAACACCTCGCGCAACCACCTCGGCGTCCCCCGAGGGATCGGCTCGACCGTCCCCTCGAGCACGTTGCGCGCCACATGGATCACGCTGTCGCCCGCGAACGGTCGCCGACCGAACAGCGCCTCGTAGAGCGCGATGCAGAACGAGAACTGATCGGTGCGCGCGTCCCCGGCCGCGCCACGCCACTGCTCCGGGGCCATGTACACCGGAGTCCCCACGATCGCGGCGTCACCTGCCGCGTCGGCGAGCAGCCGCGCGAGCCCGAAGTCGCTCACGCGCGGGCGACCATCGACGCCGATCAGCACATTGTCCGGCTTGAAGTCGCGATGCACGAGCCCGATCGCATGCGCGGCCGCCAGGCCGCGACCGGCGTGGATGAACATCGCGAGGATCGCCGCACGATCGGGTCGCGGCTCGCGGCGCAGCCACTGCCGCAGCGTCTGACCCTCGACCAGCTCCATCGCCACGAACAGCTGCGCGCCCACGCGGCCGACGTCGAACACCGTAACCACGTTGGGATGGGCCAGCCGAGCCATCGCGCGGGCTTCGTGCAGCAGCCGCTCGTCGTCGTTGCCGGCCGCGTGGCGGTGCAGCACCTTGATCGCCACCCGGCGATCGAGCTCGGGATCGTGGGCCTCGAACACCACGCCCATCCCGCCTTCGCCGAGCGGTCGACCGAGTCGGTAGCGACCGAGCTCGATCGGCGCGTCCTCGGCCTTCCGCTCGCCCGGCAACCCCCAGCTGGTCGACACGAACAGCCGCGCCAGCTCCGAGACCGTCTGCGCGCAGTGATCGCAACTGTCGAGGTGGCTCTCGATGCTACGGCGCTGGTCGAGCGCGAGCGTGCCACGAAACATCGCCTCGAGATCGGCGGGCTCGGGACACTCGCGCACGGACTCGGGACAGTAGCATGTGTTAGAGCAGGGCCATGCACGTCGCTCTGCGCGAGCGCTTCCTCGGTGCGCTCGCGCCTGCGTTGGTGCGTGCGTTCGCCGAGCGCGGCGATCTCGAGGCCACATTGGCGACGCGACTCGATCGCGCTCGCGCGGCGCTCGAGCTGGAGATCGACGTCGCGCTGTGGATCGACAGCTTTGCGAGCGCGCTGATCGAGGTCGAGGACTTCGAGCGGCTCGCCGACGCCGACCTCTACCTCGCGATCGCCTGCGGTCGCGGTGATCGGCAGGCGCTGCGCCGGTTCGGCGAGCTGCATGCGGTCGAGCTCGATCGTGCGATCGCCCGCAGCCCCACGCTCGGGCTCTCGCGCGACGAGTTTCGCCAGCACGTCCACGTGCACCTGTTCGTGCGCGAGCGAGATCAGCCAGCGCGGATCCTGGGGTTTCGCGGGCGCGGATCGCTGCGCGCATGGGTCCGAGTCGTGGCCGCGCGGCTGATCGTCGATCTGTCCCGCCGCCCGGCCACGGCTGCGCGCGATCACGAGGTGCTGCTCGAGTGCCTCGACGACGGCCGCGATCCCGAGCTCGAGCACCTGCGCCACAACCTCGGCCCGCAGCTGCGCGAGGCGTTTGCGACTGCGCTCGCGACCATCGAGGTTCGGCAGCGCAACCTGCTGCGCCAGCGCTACGTCCACGAGGTCCCGGTCGATGGGCTCGCCTCTTTGTACGGCGTGCATCGCAGCACCGTGTACCTGTGGCTCGAGCAAGCCCGCGCGGCCGTGCTCGACCGTGCTCGCGCGGCGCTGGCTCTCGCCAACCCCGACGAGCGGCTCGACAGCTTGGTTCGCCTGCTCGGCAGCGAGCTCGAGCTCAGCCTGCGGCGGCTGCTCACCAGCGACGACGACGGTTGACTCACAACGTCTGCTCACACGGCGCTCATCCGACAACCAGCGCGAGCCTTCGTCTTGCCGATCGAGATGAAGACTCCCCGCATCGCGATCGCGCTGTTCTCGACCACCCTGTTGCTCACCGCCTGCAAGGACAAGGGCGGCTCCGAAGGCACGGACTGGGCCACCGTCGCCCTCGCCTCGCAGACCGCCACGCTCGGCGGCGTCTCGGTCAGCTGGAAGGTGCCCGAAGGCCTCAGCAAGGACGAGGCGCTGAGCAACGACACGCGGATCACCTTCAAGGGCAAGATGGGTGAGCCGAGCGTCTCGCTCAAGCACGCAAGCATTCCTGCGACGAGCCTCGACAGCGCCGCCAACTCGGCCGGGTTCTTGTTCGGCAAGGAGGGCGAGACGCTCGAGCAGAAGGAACGCGACGATCGCTTCGTGGTGGTGCTGGCCAACGCCAAGAAGTCCAAGCTGCTGGTCGCCCACTACATCAAGTCCGGCGAGACCTCGCTCGAGTGCGTGGTCTCGCAGATGACCAACGACGGCGTGCCCACGTTCGACGCCACCGTGGCCCGCTTCCACGAGATCTGTGACTCGGTCGCGGTGAAGTAGATCAGTCGGTGATCGCCAAGAACACCGCCGAGCACGGGTGACCGGGCGGCGCGTGCAGCTCGAAGACGCCGCCCGCGTCGATGTCGATCACCGTGCCGCGCGGCTCGGCGTCTTCGAGCGAGTCGAGCGGACGCAGCATGCAGGGCACCTGCTCGCGCGGGGCCTCGAGCACCGCCGTCTGCATGTCGAGGTCGTCGCGCAGCTCGGGATCGATGGCGGTGATGCGCCCCGAGTCGACCCGCAGCGTGGCCACGACCTCGGCGCGCTCGAGCGGGATCTCGGACTCGAGCTCGCGATCGTGCGTCAGCAACACCACGCGCGGGGTCGGACCGTCGAACGCGACCAGCACCTGCCAGACGCCCGGCACGATCTCGATCTCGGCGCCGAGCGAGACCTTGCCTTGCGTGGTCCCGGCGAAGCGCGGCGGCAGGTACTCGACGTCGCAGATCAGCAGCCGATCGCCGCAGACCATCGTGCCGACGTGCTCGAACTCCAGCGGGGTGGAATTCGTCATAGTCCGACCACCTCGAGCGGCACGGCCGAGAGCATGCGACCGCCGTCGCCGAGCTGGCCGTGCTCGTTGCTGCCCCAGCACGCGACCTCGCCCGAGCGCAGGCGAGCGCAGGTGTGATCGCGGCCGAGCGCGAGGCTGGCGACGTCGAGCCCGGTCACGCCGACCATCGGCACGGTCGCCGACGCAGCTGCGAACCCGCCCTGCCCGGCCGCGTTGTCGCCCCAGCAGGCGATGCGGTTGTCCATCGCCGCGCACGCGTGGACCGGGCCGACGTCGAGCGCCACCACGCCGCGCAGATCCTTGACCGGGACCCGGCTGGTCCAGACGTTGCTCGCGGTCCCGCTGCCGAGCTGGCCGGCGTCGTTGCGACCCCAGCAGACCGCCGCGCCGTCGCGCTTGCGTGCGCAGCCGTGATCAAGGCCGACCGCGATCTCGCTCGCGTCGTCGAGCTTGGTCACCGGGGCCGGGACCTGCACGAGCGTCTTGAGCTGCGCCGCGCCGGCCGAGTTGCCGATCTGGCCCTGATCGTTGGCGCCCCAGCACGCGACGGCGCCCGAGCGTCGCAGCGCGCAGGTGTGCGCTCGCCCGGCGTCGAGCGCCGCGGCGTCGCTGAGGTTCGCAACCTTGCCGCCGCGCGTGCCCGCACCGTCGCCGAGCTGACCGCTGGCGTCGCTGCCCCAGCACAGCACCTGGCCCGAGCGCCGCACCGCGCAGCCGTGCTCGAGCCCGAGCGTCACGTCGGTCGCGTCCTCGAGCTTGGCGATCGCCACCGGTCGCACCTGGTTGGGCCCGGCCGGCCGCCCGAGCTGGCCCTTGTCGTTGACACCCCAGCACAGCACCGCGCCGGTCGATCGCACGACGCAGGCGCTCGCGCCTTCGGCCGCGATCGCGATCGCGTCCTCGACGTTGGCGATCGGCCCAGGCGACGCCCGCGAGGCGTCCTTGCTGGCGTCGCCGAGCTGGCCGTTGTCGTTGCGACCCCAGCACGCGACCTCGCCCGACTTTCGCACCGCGCACGAGAAGCCGTCGCCGGAGGCGAGATCGATCGCGTCGCCGACATTGATCACTCGCCGCACGCCCGTGCGATCGCGGCCCGCTCCGTCGGCCGGCTCGCCCTGCCCGAGCGCTCCGCCAGCGTCGTCGCCCCAGCACGAGACCTTGCCGTCCGATCGCAGCGCGCAGCTGTGTCGATCGCCGAGCGCGAGGTCGCGGACGCCCTGCACGTTCACGTTCACCGGACGCGTGCGCGCGTCGAAGCTGCCGTCGCCAACCCGACCATCACGGTTCTGCCCCCAGCAGCGCACGAGCCCGCTCTGATGGCGCAGGCAGCCGTGCTCGGGGCCGAGCTCGAGCTCGGCGATGCCGTCGTTCTGGCTGCCGTCGGCGATCTTCTGCGCGCGCGGGCTGGCCTCGCCGAGGCCGAGCTCGCCGAAGCAATACACGCCTCCGCTGGTGAACCCGCAGGTGCGCGAGCCGGCGGCCGCGAGGCCCAGCAAGCCGCTCAGATCGGCGACCGCCGACGGCCGCTCGTGCCCGTTGCGCGTGCCGTCGCCGAGCTGGCCCTTGTCGTTGGCGCCCCAGCAGATCGCTCCGCCGGTCTTGCGCAGCGCACAGCTGTGACGCGAGCCCGCCACGATCGCGATCGTGTCGACCAGTCCGCGGATCGGCGTCGGCTCGTTCCACGACTGGCGCGCGAGGTTGCCGATCTGGCCGTCGGCGTTTTGTCCCCAACACACGACCGAGTTGTCGGCCCGCACCGCGCAGGCGTGATCGTCTCCGCTGGCGAGCGCGATCGCGTCGGTGAGCCCGCGGACCATCACCGGTCGCGCGCTCGCTTGGGTGTCGAGCCCAGCCCCGAGCTGCCCGCGCTCGTTGCTGCCCCAACACACGACCGCGCCGGTCTTTCGGCGCGCGCACGTGTGCGAGCGACCGAGCGCGAGCTGAACCGCGTCGCCGACTCCCTGCGCCACGACGGGCGCCGAGCGATCGGCGGTCGTGCCGTCACCGAGCTGGCCCTTGGCGTTCGCGCCCCAGCACGCCACCGCGCCGTTCTCGCGCAGCACGCAGTTGTGCCCGCGTCCGGCCGCGATCGCCACGGGCGTGGCCGACAGCGCCGGCTGCTCGCTGCTGCCGTTGTCGTCGGCTGGCGGCTCGCCGCCGCGCCTCGTGGATCCCGTGCACCCGACCGCGACGAGCATCCCGAGCAGCATGATCCCGAGTGCGGAGGCGGGCTTGCGTAGAGGCCGAGCAGCGGTCATGGGCGCCGCAGGATAACCCGGCCGGCCGAGCGCGTGGCAAAGGGCACATCGGCCGCGGGCGAAGTATCACCTCACGCCGCGGCGCCGCTGAAACTGGTTATCCTCGCCGCGATGCGACCTGGCGACGTCCTGACCGCGACACGACGCTATCTTCGGAGCCACCCCGAGGAGTTCAGTCGGGTCATTCGCAACGCGATGGGCTTGCGGTTCGGCGTGCCGTTGGCGGCGTTTCGCTGGCTCGCAGCCGAGCTCGCCAGCAGCGACAAGGTCGAGGACGTCGAGATCGGCGCCGTGCCCCCCGGGCTGCGCATGGCCGCGACCGTCGACCTCATGAAGACGCGCGTGCGGGCCGGCGCGGTGCTCTACATCGATCGGATCCTGCTGACCGGCGACGAGATGCGCGTCGAGCTGCGCCTCGAGGAGGTGTCGCTGGTGCCGATCGACGGCAAGAAGAGCCAGATCTCCGCGCTGCTGATCACCCGGGCGCTCGATCTCTCGCGGCCCGGCGATCTGGTCCAGCACCTGCCCGACATGCCGCCGATGATCGTCGACTCGCATGGCAACCGCGTGGTCATCGATCTCATGCGCGTGCCCAAGCTCGCCGACGATCCGCTCGTCCGGCACGCGCTCGGCCTGATGACCGCTCTGCTGACGCTCGACGGGATCGAGACCGAGGGCGACCATCTCGATCTCAAGTTCAAGCCGCTGCCGGCCGGCTTCGTCGCGGCTGCGGATGCGATCGGCGATCACCTGGTCGTGCCGATGCTCGAGCAGGCCCGCAAGCGCATGCCGCAGCAGCTGCGCGGGGGCATGCGGCGGATGCTGAGCTTGATCGCCGGCGCGGACCGGGCCTAATCCATCGCGGCTGCCAGCGCGTCGTAGTGCGCGAGCAGCTGCGCGTACTCGGAGTTGTCGGGATCGCGACGCAGCGCCTCGGCCAGCGCGGCGCGAGCCTCGGGGTGCCGCTCGCTCACGAAATACAGCCAGCTCAGGTACGCCCAGTGGTTGGCAGGCGTGCGGCGGTACACGACGCCGCGCTCGGCCCACGCGATCGCCTGCGCGACATCGCCTTC
The DNA here is from genome assembly GCA_035538075.1 of Enhygromyxa sp. GTDB lineage: Bacteria > Myxococcota_A > Polyangia > Nannocystales > Nannocystaceae > Plesiocystis. Next base: position 2,945 of record DATLLB010000424.1, on the reverse strand, counting down.
GTCCATCGCTCGCTGGGCGAGCACCATCGCGTCGAGGCCCGCGCGCTCGCTGAGGTTGATCCACGGACGCGCGAGCGTGGCCGCGAGCACGCACGCGCCCAGTGACGCCACAATCGCCGCGACCGCCCCCGCCCGTCGAGACCCTCGCTCGCCGATCGCCCAGCCGAGCAAGCCACCGAACAGCGCCCCGCCGGCGTGGGCGAAGTTGGCGATCGGCATCACGTCGGTCAGCGTCGCGACCACGCAAAAGCCAAACCAGAACACGAAGAACTGGGCGGTGCGCTTGTCGATCAACCCGCGCCAGCTCGGCGCCCGCTTGCCGAGCACCCACAGTAGCGCGACCAATCCGTACACGACCCCCGAGAGCCCGACCGCAGGACCGGTGAACGCGTACTCGAGCAGCGAACCACCGATCGCAAACAACACCAGCAGCCCGAGCGTGCGCAGGTGCCCGAGCCGCTGCTCGATCGGCACGCCGAGCTTCCACAGCCAGTAACAATTGAAGCCGACATGCGCGAGCCCTTCGAAGAAGCGCTCGCTCTGCAGCTGCGCCGCGTGCAGCAGCGCCGAGGTCAGCAACCGCCACGGCTCGGCCCAGAACGCGCGCAGATCGAGCGTGAGCGGCTCGACCTGCTCGGGCGAGGCGATCGCGAAGATCCCCAGCGCGATCAGACAAGTGCCGCCGATCGCTGGATAGCGCGGCAGATCGGCGAGCGTGGCCGCCTGCATCAGCCTACTTGCAGTTTGCCTCGACGTCGCCGATCGAGGACTGATCCATCACGCACTCGATCTCCTTCAGCGTGCCTTCTTGCACGCAGGTGTCGATCAAGCTCTGGCGCTGGTTGTTGGCGAGCTTGCGGATGCGAGCGTCGGGCTTGTCGCGCGACTCCTCGAGCAGCTTCACGAAGTGGTCGGCGAACTGCTCGCACTGCTCCTCGGTCGGCTTCTTACCGCAGGCCGAGAGCATCAGAGCAAGCCCGAGCAGGCCGGCGAGCGAGAGGATTCGTGGTGACGAGCGCATGCGCAGAGGGCCAAGCTAGCCCAACTCGAGGGTTGGGCCAAGCGCAGACGGTTCGCCGACGGGCTAACCCCTAGCCCATGAACGGATAGCGCCAGGTGCGAGGGGGAGCGAAGTTCTCCTTGATCGTGCGCGGCGAGACCCAGCGGATCAGGTTCCACATGCTGCCGGCCTTGTCGTTGGTCCCGCTCGCCCGGCTGCCGCCGAACGGCTGCTGACCGACCACCGCTCCGGTCGGCTTGTCGTTGATGTAGAAGTTGCCGGCCGCGAAGCGCAGGCGCTCGACCGCGGTCGCGACCGCCTGGCGATCCTCGGCGAAGATCGCTCCGGTCAGCGCGTACGGACTGCTGCGGTCGACGAGCTCGAGGGTCTGCTCGAACTTGCTCTCGTCGTAGACGTGCACGCTCAAGATCGGCCCGAACAGCTCGTCGATCATCGTGCGGAAGTCGGGCTTGGTCGCGACGATGATCGTCGGCCGCACGAAATAACCGACCGAGTCATCGCACTCGCCTCCGAACACCTCGGCGACCGCTCCGCCGATCGCCGCCTTGGCCTCGCCGATCGCCTGTTTGTGATCGGCGAACGCTCGCGCGTCGATCACCGCGCCCATGAAGTTGCTGAAGTCGCGCGTGTCTCCCATCTTCAGCTCGGCGATGCCGGCGGCCAGACGCTCGCGCAGCTGCGGCCACAAGTTGCTGGGGATGTACGCGCGCGAGGCCGCCGAGCACTTCTGGCCCTGGTACTCGAATGCGCCGCGCAGCAGCCCGACCGTGAGCGTCTCGAGATCGGCGCTCGGGTGCGCGAGCACGAAGTCCTTGCCGCCGGTCTCGCCGACCAGGCGCGGGTAGCTGTGGTAGCGATCGAGGCTGTCGCTCGCCTGTCGCCACAGGTGCTTGAACGTCGCCGTCGAGCCGGTGAAGTGCAGACCGGCGAAGTGCGGATCGGTCATCACCCGCGTGCCGACCGTCGACGACGGACCCGGCACGAAGTTGATCACGCCCGGCGGCAGCCCGGCGGCCTCGAACAGCTCCATGATGTAGTGGCCGGAGAGCAGCGCGGTGGTGGCCGGCTTCCAGATCACCGTGTTGCCGCACAGCGCCGGGGCCACGCACAGATTGGCCGCGATCGAGGTGAAGTTGAACGGCGTGATCGCGAACACGAAGCCGTCGAGCGGTCGGTACTCGACGCGGTTCCAGGCCTCGCTGCTCGGCGAGATCGGCTGCTCGGCGTAGATGCGCTCGAGGAACGCGACGTTGAAGCGCAAGAAGTCGATGGTCTCGCACGCCGCGTCGATCTCGGCCTGATGAACCGTCTTGCTCTGGCCGAGCATCGTCGACGCGTTGAGCTTGTCGCGGAACTCGGTCTCGAGCAGCCGCGCCGCTCGCAGGAAGATCGCCGCCCGATCTTCCCAGGGCATCGCCGCCCAAGCAGGCCGCGCCGCCGCTGCGGCCGCGAGCGCTCGATCGACCTCGGCCGCGCCCGCCTGATGACACTTGCCGGTCACGTGCGCGTGCCGATGCGGCAGCACCATGTCCAGCGTCGTCCCGGTCGCGATCCGCTCGCCGCCGATCACGGGCGTGACCACCAACTGCGTGGACAGCTGACGATCGAGCTCGGCCTCGATGCGCGCACGCTCGGGGCTGCCCGGCGCGTAGCCTCGCACCGGTTCGTTGGCAGGCAGGGGGATCGGGGACGCGCCAAACCTGGACATGATCGGCACCTTAACTGCTAAAGTGCTTTTCGGCGATGCGCCGAAACACACTCCCAAACATCGCTTCGCGATTTTCGGGAGCACGCCTAGCCCGCGTCAGCGACGGCGGCGGAGAAACGCGAGCCCGAGCCCGATCACGAGTGTTCCGGCGAGACCGCCTGCAGGCGCGCCGTCGGTGACGCGGGCTAGGCGTGCTCCCGAAAATCGCGAAGCGAT
>DATLLB010000423.1:0-5120 GCA_035538075.1 Enhygromyxa sp. | reverse complement strand
GGTGCAGACGCTCGCGGCCGTGTTTCATGGCCAGGCGAAGCTCGAGTCGGGCGGTGACGCGACCGGAATCCTGCTGCGCGCGGGTGAGCAGGCGCTGCTGCGTGACAGCGAAGCGCCGGCCCGCATCGCCGGGCGGCGGCTGAGCTTCGAGATCGACTGGGCCCGCGAGCTGCTCGCGCCCGATCGGACGCCCGAGCCCGTGCGCCGCGGCAACCTCGTTGCCCGAGTGCCGCGCTGGACCGGGCAGCTGGGTCCGAGCCCGGAGTGGCCGCTGCCGATGCGCGAGCTGATCGTCGACGTGCACGTGGAGGACGGCCACGTGCGCACGACGATCGATCAGACCTTCTTCAATCACCTCGAGCGCGACCTCGAGGGCGTCTACAAATTTCCGCTGCCGCCCACCGCCGCGATCGCGCTCGACCACGCCGGCCTCCATGCGCTGGCCGTCCACGTACATGGCCAGCCGCGCGATCGCGGGCGCGACATCTACGAGCAGATCGTGCATCGCCGCCGCGATCCGGCGCTGCTCGAGTGGATGCAGGGCAACCTGTTTCAGGTCCGGATCTTTCCGCTGCCGGCCCGGACCGAGAAGCGGATCCTGCTCTCGTATACGGCCGCGCTCGACGAGCTTTATGGCGAGGGCGAGCTGCGGGTGCCGATCCCGGAGATCGATCTGCCGGTCGGCAAGGTGAAGTATCGGATCCGCGTGGTCGGGGCGCGCGAGCTCTCGTCGAGCAGCCACGAGTTCGTGATCGGCCGCGACGGGGATGATCTGCTCGCGGAGTGGGAGGCGACCAATCACGTGATCGGGGCCGACATCGTCGCGACGCTGGCGAGCGGGGCGACGGGCAGCGTCGAACATCACCGCATGGTCGATGCTGCGGGGCGGCGTCACCACGGCGTGCGGCTGCGGCCGGACGTGCGCGCCGAGCTGGAGGCACTCGGCGCTGCGGAGACGATTCAGCCGGCGCGCGACTGGGTGGTGTTGTTCGACACCTCGGCCTCGCGCGGCGCGGCCGAGCTCGAGGCACAGCGGCAGCTGCTGCACGAGCTGGTTGGCTCGCTCGACGGCGCGGATCGGCTGGCGGTCGCGCTGTTCGACAGCCGGGTGCGTTGGTCCGACAGCGAGCTGCGGGCGGTCGCGGACCTCGATCGCGAAGCGCTCGATCAGCTGGTCGCACGCGAGTCGAGGATCGGGCTGGGGCTCACGGATCTCGGGCTTGCGATCGACGAAGCGGTCGCGCGGCTGCAGGGCGCGTCGCCGCCGAGCGACGATGGCCGCGAGCGGGTCGCCACGATCCTCTATCTCGGCGACGGGCTCGCGCAGGATCTCGACGGATCGGCCGACGCTGCCGTGCAGGTCGACGCGCTCGCGCAGCGCTTCGCCGGCCGGGCGGCGTTCATGGCGGTCAGCTTTGGCCAGGCGTACGATCAACCTGCGCTGAGCCGGCTCGCGGCGGCGAGCGGCGGACACTACGTGCATGTCGCCGAAGGGGACTCGGTCGCTTGGCGTGCGCTCGAGCTGCTGACCACCTTGGCGACGCCGCGCTTGCTCGAGCTCGAAGCGACGCTGGTCGATGCGCAGGGGCAGGTGCTCGCGCGCGCGAGCACGCACGCGAGCGCGCGATCGCTGGCCGACGGCGAGTCGCTCGAGGTGCTCGCGCGGCTCGACGCCGATGCGCCCGAGCCGGTGGCGATCGAGCTGCGTGGTGTCGCGCAGCTCGAGAACACCCCGACGTGGACGCGTCGGTTCGAGCTGCCGGCGGCAAACGATGGCGCGCGCTGGCTGCCGCGCGCGTGGGCGCGGGCTCATGTCGCGGCGCTGACCGACGCGGGCGTGGAGGAGAACGCGGCGGCGATCACCGAGCTCGGGCTCGCGCACTTCCTGGTCACGCCGACGACCTCGCTGCTGGTGCTGGAGAGCGAGGCCATGTACCGCGACTTCGCGGTGCACCGACCGGCGGAGGACTCGTGGGCGCACTATCCCGCGCCCGATCGCATCGAGGTGATCCGCGAGGGCGATCGCACCGAGGCCGGTCGCGGTCAGTATGTGACGCGCAGCCCGATTGCGATCCTCGACGCGAATTGGGGTCACGCCAACGTGCGCACGCGCGGGTTTGGACCGATGCCGAGCGGATCGATCGGGCTCGGCAACCTCGGGTTGATCGGCACCGGCCGCGGCGGTGGTGGCAGCGGCGAGGCGAACTTCGGATTCGGGCTTGGCAGCAGCGGGTTGATCGGCAAGGGCAGCTCGAGCGCGAGCCAGGGCTTTGGCGGTCGTGGGACGCGACGCGACATGGCGGACACGGCCAAGAGCGCGAAGAAGCAGCACAACGAGTTCAGCGGGTTCGTGTCGCGCACGAGCAGCACCAACGCGTGGACGAACAATCGCCAGCAGAGCGCGCTCGCACAGTCGACCGGTGGGCTCGCGAGCGCGGAGACCCGGTTCGCGTCGACGATCGTGCACGGCGCGTCGCTGCACGCCGAGGTGCTCGAGGGCCTGTGGCCCGGCGCGATGCCGTGGCCGGTTGGACTGCACTACTCGAGCGACTGGCGGCTCAACGATCTGGGCGAGCTGGTGCCCGCGCTGTTCGAGGATCCCTTCGATCTCGCGCGCGAGGAACTGCTTATCACCGGGCTCGATGGCGCTCGCGGTTCGATCAGCGAGCCGGCCGCCGAGCTGATCGGCAAGGCCCGCGCGGCGCAGGGCAACGTCCGCTTCACGCTGCCCGAGGGCGGGACGCTCGACATCGACGCCGACGGCCGCTTCGCGCTGGCGGCCGAGCGCTGGGGATTCTTGCAGGAGCACGTGGTCTACGACGGCGAGCAGCTCGGCGCGGACTATCCCGAGCTGGGGCTGTCGGTCGTGCGCGCGGTCGGGCCGACCTCCCCTGCCCTGCTCGGCGAGTGGGTGCCGTGGCTGGTGCCGCAGATCGATCACCTCACGCGCTTCTACGACGTGGTCGCGAGCGGGCCGCGGAGCTTGAAGCTGACCGCGATCGGCAGCACGGACGCGGAGCCGCAGCCGTGGCTGGAGGTCGAGCTGGACGCCGAGCACCGCGTGATCGCGCTGCGCGTGCGCTCGGGCGAGCAGACGCTCTCGACGACCACGTTCGTGTGGACCGAGAAGGGCGTCGAGCTCGAGGGTGGTCGGGTGCTGACCCGCGTCGGCGCGGCGCAGCCGATCGCCGCGCTGCCGCAGGCGACCCGCGTGATGCTGCCGCTGCCGAGCCCCGCCGATCTCGAGCTCGAGCTCGAAGGGCTCGAGGCCGGCTCACCGCAGTGGATCGCCACGCAGCAGCAGCGCCTCGCCGGGGCGGCTGCCCTGGGTCAGCTCGATCAGGCGCGCACGATCCTGGCCGCGCTCGCGCAGCAGGCCGGTCGTGTGCTGCCGGGCGAGCTGGTGCTCGGCGGCGCGTCGCTCTCCCAGGCGCCGAACGAGCTGCGCGACGCGGTGCTCGACGTGGCCGAGGCCGGACCGATCGCAGACTACGTGCGCGCTGGACTGCAAGCCACCGACGGTCGCATCACCGCGCTGCGCAAGCTCGCCGACGCCGACGCGCTGCTCGGCTCGCCGGTCGGGTTCTGGGCCAGCTATCGCACGCTGCTGTTCGAGGCCGAGCACAACCCGGGCGAGCCGAGTCTGCGTCGGCTCGAGCGCTTCCTCGCCGCGTACCAGCACCCAACTTTCGCTTATGTCGCGACGCTGCAGCTCGCCAACCGCTGGTGGTCGAACTACGAGCGCAAGGGCAAGGCCTGGCTCGCGCTCGCCGAGCAGGACAACCACTGGAAGTACCTCGCGCTGCACCAAGCCGGCGTCATGCAGTACTACCAGGGCGACTATGAAGACGCGGCCGCGCTGTTCCAGCGAGCGATGAGCGAGGCCGAGGTCGATCAGAGCATGCCGGTCATCGACTGGACGGTGCAGTGGGCGATGATCAACAGCTACGGCGACGCGGCCTGGCAGCTGGCGTGGAGTCGCCTGCGCGAGCGCGTGAGCAAGGCAGACGATCCGCGCTTGGCGATGCGCTTCATGATCGCGGCGCAGCAGCTCGGGCGGTTGGACGATGGCCAGCGCGTGCTCGATCGCCTCGAGCCCGAGCGCATGGACGCGAGCGAGGGCGTCGCGGTGTTCGACCTGCTGGTCGGCCAGGGCAGCATGAGCGAGGCGCGGGCGGTGCTCGACAGCTTGCTCGCGCGCAGCGGCGAGTCGCCCGAGGTGTTGCTGCGCGCGGCGGAGTTTGCCGAGCGGCAAGGCGACCTCGAGCTCGCCGCGCAGACGCTCGAGCGTGCGCTGCTGCAGATGCTCGACGCGAACGGCCTGACGCTCGACGAGCTACGCGCCGGGTTCGAGCGGCTGTTCGACCTGCGGGCCCGGCAGGCGCGGCCGCTCGCTACCAGCGAGGCCAACGTCGACGAGGCGCTCGCGCGGGCGCTGGCGGTCGCCGATCGCTGGCGCCATGAGGACCCCGACAATGCCGCGATCGATCTGCTGTGCGCGGAGCTGCTGTGGTCGCATGGGCGCGACGACGAAGCCTGGCGGCAGCTGTCGAGCGTGATCGATCGCCACGCGGCCGAGGGCGAGGCGCTCGCGTGGCTGGCCGATGCGCTCGAGCGAGCGGGTCAGCTGAAGCGGGCCGAGGCCGTGTGGGCCCGTGCGATCGCGGTCGAGCCGACCGACGTGCACAACCGCGTGCGGCGGGCGACCAACCTGCTCGCGAATCAGCGCGAGGCCGAGGCCAAGGCGGCGCTGCAGGAGATCGTCGACGGCGAGTGGCAGCCGCGCTTCGCCTGGGATGTCGAGCAAGCGCGCAAGTTACTGCGCAAGCTCGAGAAGTGAACCGAAGCGACGCGGCGGATACCATCCTGGCGGATGGATCCGCGCGCGATCGGTACCCTGGGTCTGAGCTTCACCGGCATCTTGTTGGCCGGCTGCCAAACCGGAGGTGATGACGCGCCGACCTGCGGGGACACTTCGCTCGAGAGCAAGCCTGGTCCGCCGACGCTGGTCGCGGCGCAGATGATCGACAATACCCTGCTGCGGCTCACGTTCAGCGAGCCGCTCGCCGCCGTCGACGACGTCGATCCGGCCAGCTTCCGGCTCAGCTGGACGTGGTCGA
>DATLLB010000422.1:0-7468 GCA_035538075.1 Enhygromyxa sp. | reverse complement strand
CGTCTCGAGCACGCGCAAGAGCTTGGGCTGGAGCGACAGGTCGAGCTCGCCCACCTCGTCGAGGAAGATGGTGCCGCCCTCGGCTTGCTCGAAGCAGCCGGTCTGCCGGTCGACCGCGCCCGTGAACGAGCCCTTCTCGTGGCCGAACAGCTCGCTCTCGAGCAGGTTGGCCGACAACGCGGCGCAGTTGACCGCGACGAAGGGCCCCTCGGCGCGGCGGCTCCACCCATGCACGGCTCGCGCCGCGACCTCCTTGCCGGTCCCGCTCTCACCGAACAGCAAGACCGTCGCGTCGGTGCTCGCGACCTTGCGCAGCGCGGCGACGACCGGCTGCATGCTCGCGGCGCCGTAGCTGAGCGGCTGCTCGTCCTCGGCCCGCACGACCTCTCGCATGTTGCGGAGCCGCTGCCGCTCGAGCGCACGATCGACCAACAAGCGCAGCTCGGCCGGGCTCTCCAGCGGCTTTTGCAGGTAGTCGAACACGCCGAGCTTCATGGCCTCGACCGCGCTGTCGACCGAGCCGTGCGCCGTCAAGACGATGATCTCGAGCTCGGGCTGCTCGGCGCGGACCCGACGGACCAGCTCGAGCCCGCCCATGCGCGGCATCTTGAGATCGCTGAGCAGCAGCTGGTAGCCGGTGCGCTCGAGCCTGGCCAGCGCCTCGACGCCGTCGGGCGCGGTGTCGACCTCGTGGCCTTCATCCTCGAGCACTTCGGCGAGGAACTCGCGAATGCCCTCCTCGTCGTCGACGACCAGTATTCGGCTCATCGCGGCTCCATCGGGATCGTCACGCGAAACAGGGCGCCACCGCCAGGATTTTGCTCGACCTCGACGGTCCCGCCGTGCAGCTCGACGATGCGCCGGCTGACCGCGAGACCGAGGCCGGTGCCGCGAGTGCGCGTGGTGTGAAAGGGCTGAAAAATTTTCTCGCGCTGATCGGCCGGGACGCCAGGACCACGATCGCGGACCTCGAACACGCACGCGCGCTCGACCTGACGAACCTCGACGACCACGCGCTCGTCGGGCGCGGCCTGCAGCGCGTTGTCGACCAGGTTGGCGATCACCTGCTGCATGCGCTGGGCGTCGAGCGACCAAGCGGCCGGCGCGTGCTCGGCCTCGACGTCGACGCGCTCGCGCGCGAGATCGGCGACCGCTCCCTCGACGATCGCCACCGGGCTGACCGGGCCGCGCACCAGCTCGCCGAGCCGCACGAAGTCGAGCAAGCCGTGGGTCAGTTGCTCGAGCCGCCGCGCCTCGGCGACGACCCGCACCGCTTTGGATGTGGTTCGCGGCTCGGCGCCGTCTCGCTCGAGCCGCTCGTGCAGCAGCTGCGCGTGGCCCTTGAGCGAGGCCAGCGGGTTGCGCAGCTCGTGCGCCAACACTGCTGACATCTCGCCGAGCGCCGCGAGCTGACGCTGCTGCGCGTGGCTCTGCTCGGCGCGCTCCGACGCCAACGACAGACGCCAGAACACCAGCGACGCGAGGAGCATGATTGCGGCTCCGGTGACGCCGACGACCAGCTCGCGCAGCGCACTGTCGCTGAGCTTCGACGCCATGCGCGGCTCGAACTCGACGATCAAGTGACCCCGAGGTCCGCGGCCGCGGATCGGTGGCTTGGCGCCCGGCATCGGCGGTGGCGGTGCATCGGGGCCGATCGCCTCGATCGGACCGAGCGGGATGATCACGCGCGCGAGCTCGCCGTCGCGGGCGAGCCCGGCTCGCACGGTCTCGCGCACCTCATGACCGTGAAGCGGTCGCGACGGCACCCCGTAGCGCACGCTCGGACGACCGTCGGCGTACTGCACCTCGGCGTAGACGACCCCGAGCTCTTCATCGAGCGCCTCGACCTGGGCCGCCAACTCGGCTTCGTTGGGATCGGGTCCGTGGCCGGGGTGGGCGACGTCGCCGAGCGCGTTGAGGATCATCGCGCCTTGCCCACGTGTGACCGCTTCGGCCAACGCGCGCGCGCTCAACCATGCCGACAGCGTGACCGCAACCAACAGCACTGCGAGCGTGAGCCCAATAACCAAAAATCCTACGCGTATTCGACGAGCCGATGGCGCGCGGCGCTTGTCGGTCGACTGAAACACGGCCGGCGTCATCGTAACGCGGTCGCTGCTGCACGGCGCGCTCCCGCATCAAAGCTTTCTATTTTCAACAGGTTAGCGACCCCCATGGAGAGTCGCGCCTGCGATGTCCGCAGCTGCTGCGAGATCGGCAACGCCCGACCGCCAGCCAAGCGCGCACCTTCCATATCAAACGATCTTTGTTAAGGTCCCGCCGCGACTCGGATTCCGCCAATGCAAAAGTACGCGCGACTCACAAGCATCCTACTCACTTGCACGCTGTTCGCCTGCGACGACGGCGACCCTAAGGAGCAGACGACCACGCAGACCGAGACCACCGAGGAAGGTGACGGCGATGGGGATGGGGATGGCGATGGTGACGGGGATGGCGATGGCGATGGCGACGGAGATGGTGATGGCGACGGTGATGGCGATGGCGATGGCGACGGCGATGGCGATGGCGATGGCGACCCGCAGTGCTGGGAGGCGCCGCAGCGATGCCTCGACTTCCTCACCTGCGCCGGAGCGATCATCCCCGAGCAGCTGCCGGGCATCGAGGCGCAGTTTGGTGTGAACGGCAGCTGCTGGTGCGGCACCACCGAAGAGCAGGCGCTGGAGTGCTACGAGACCTGCGGCGAACAGCTCGCGCTGGCGATCGAGCAGAACCCGACCGAGCCGCTCTGCCACGGTCAGTACTGCCCGATCGAAGAGCTCGACCCCGAGCAGGCCTACGGCCCGCCGATCGACGGCGGCTGCCCGGATTACAACGGCGGCGAGCAGCTCTTGCTCGAGGGTCCATTTGGGCTCGACGGCAGCTTCTGCTCGCCGAAGTGCTCGGGCATCGCCAACTATTGCCCCGACCATCCGCAGACCACCGCGGAAGGCACCTGCTTCTTGACCGTCGGCGACAGCAACTATTGTGTGGCCCGCTGTTGGGTCGATCCGCTGTTCCTCGGCGAGAGCGGGACGCAGTGCCAGTGTGGCGCGATTTGCCAGCCCTACGGTTCGCCTGACGGCGAGGGCAATCTGCGGGGCATCTGCACGTACGAGTGATCGACGAAGACAAATGGGGTGCCGCGGATCATCGCCGCGACACCCCATTTGCATTGAGTATCCCGTAGGGGAATTGAACCCCTATCTTCTGGTAGAGAGCCAGATGTCCTGGAACCATTGGACCAACGGGACGTGTTTGATTGTATTGGAGCCTTGGAGACGCGGATACCCGAGACGGGAGTCGAACCCGTGCCGTCGCATTGAAAGAGCAACATCCTCGCCGTTAGAACACTCGGGCGTTCAACGAGAGGGCCCGGTGGGAATTGAACCCACGTACTCCGGTTAACAGCCGGAAGCTAAAACCCCTCAGCTACGGACCCTTACGACCTACTCGCTTCGCACAGGTCGCGCTCGCGTTCTCGCGGCGCGTGTTCTCGCCTGTGCGTGCAGGTATTTCGTTCGCGGTCCATGGCCAACTCCAATGGCTGATTAGATAGTCGACCACTCGCGGGTCGTCAAGGCTGGCCTCGAAAAATTTTGCTAGGGTGTCGACATGCGCTGGCTCGACCGGCTCCTCGCGCGCCGCAGCGGCTACGAGAGCAGCCGCATCTGCGCGATCGAAGCGGTCGATCAGGACGTCGAGCTCGAGGGCCAGATCGAGCCGCTCTCGCTGCTGTGGGACCCGCTCTCGGGCGAGCCCGCGGTGGTGCTCGACTACGTCGCGCGCACGCCCGGGATCACGCAGCGCTACTTCGGCATTCACGAGCGCTCGGGTGGGATCGCGGCCCGCCAAGCGGTCGACTTCGTGCTGCGCGACACGACGGGTGGGGCGCTGATCGAGGTCGAGCGCGGAGGCGATGTCGGCGAGCTGCATCGCCGGCTGCGTGACGCGTTCGGGATCGGCCTGCAGGCGACGATCGAGCGGCTCGGGCCGGGTGATCGCGTGCGCATCCGCGGTCGTGTGCGGGCGCTGGATGAGGGCAGCTCACCCCACCGCCGCGAGCCGTGGACCGTCGTCGTGATCGCCCACGAGCTCGAGGTCATTTAGCGTCCCCCCTCCGTTTTCGTCGAAAAATGTGAAGCTCCCGGCGAATCTGCACAATTACTGTGGATGCGCCTCCTGATCCCTAGTCTGTTCGGTCTCCTGGCCCTCGCGGCCGTGCCTCTGGCCCACGCTGGATCGCCGCCTGGCGACGATTCAGGCGGGGAAGCGGACGGCGACGCGACGCTGGAGGCCTCCCTGTCCGCGGATGGGGCCAGTGCAGAGTCCTCCACCCGCACAGAGGCGCAGGGCCGCGGCAAGTGGGACCTTCGCAAGAACGAGCCGTGGATCCGTCGCTGGCGGCCGGAGTCGCGCTTGGCCGAGATCGGGGTCTACGGCGGCGTGTTCCTGCTCAACCGCGATCACGAGCTGTTCGAGCCGCGGCTCGAGCTACCTCAACAAGGTTGGCAAGCGATGCGCGGGCTCAACCCCGACTTCGGCGTGCGGGTCGGCTACTACCAATTTCGCTTCGTCGGGTTCGAGGTCGAGGGCGGTGCGATGCCGAGCCGACTCGACGACGGCAGCTCGGCGGTCCCGTTCACGCTGCGCGGACATGTGGTCGGGCAGCTCGGGCTCTGGAGCGTGACTCCGTTCCTGGTGTTCGGCGGCGGGATGATCGGGGTCAACTCCAAGGGGCCGCTCGGGACCGACATCGATCCGGCGGTGCACTTCGGCGGCGGCGTGAAGATCTTCGTCAACCGCTGGGTGGCGCTGCGCGTCGATCTGCGCGACGTGGTCACGCACAAGCTGGGCGTCGACAACACCTTCATCTCGCACAACTTCGAGGCGCTGCTCGGGCTCTCGGTCGTGCTCAACCGCCGCAACACGCCCGCGCAGCAGCCGGTCGCGGTCGCCGAGCCGGTCGATGACGACCGCGACCGCGACGGCATCCTGAACGCCGACGATGAATGCGTGGACGTGCCCGAGAACCTCAACGGTTATCAGGACACCGACGGCTGCCCCGAGCAAGATCGCGACGGCGACGGCTACTGGGACGATCAGGACACCTGCCCCGACGAAGCCGGCGTCGATCCGGACGGCTGCCCGATCGGCGACAGCGACGGCGACGGGCTGCTCGACGACGTCGATCAGTGCGTGAGCGAGCCCGAGACCGACAACGGCTTCCAGGATGAGGACGGCTGCCCCGACGAGCTGCCCGACGACATCAAGCGCTTCACCGGCAACATCAAGGGCATCACCTTCGACACCAACAAGGCCACGATTCGCCGCGACTCGATCCCGGTGCTCGATCAGGCCGTGCAGACCCTCCTGCAGTACCCCGACGTCCGCATCGAGATCGCCGGGCATACCGACAATCAGGGCAAGCAGGAGCACAACATGAAGCTCTCGAAGGATCGCGCCGAGTCGGTCAAGAGCTACCTGGTCGGCATGGGCGTGGAGGAGAGTCGCATCGAGACGGTCGGGCACGGGCCCGACGTGCCGATCGATAGCAATGACACCAAGACTGGGCGCGCCAACAATCGCCGCATCGAGTTCCGCATCCTCGGCGGAGCGCGAGCGGTCTCGGGCGGGTGAGCGGATCGCCGCTGTCGCGCTTGGCGCCCGCCGTGCCGTGGTAGGCTCCCAACGGGATCGCGGATCGTCGGTGCGAGGTCTACAGCTCCGACCTGCGCGTGCGCGTCGAAGAGACGGACCTCAGCACCTACGCCGACATCATCGTCGTCTGCGGACGCTTCGAGCACTCGCCGCAGGATCACAACGCCGTGATCAACCCGGTGCTGATCGTCGAGGTCCTCTCCGACTCGACCGAGGCCTACGATCGCGGCCAGAAGTTCGCCCACTATCGACGGCTGCCGAGCCTGCGCGAGTACGTGCTGGTCTCCCAGCACGAGCCGCGGCTCGAGTCCTATTACAAGAATGAAGCAGGCAAGTGGGAGCTCGAGGAGGCGCTCTCGGGCGAGATGCTGCTGCTGCGCTCGCTCGAGGGCGTGAAGCTCGAGACCGACGCCATCTACCGCGACCGGCTCGCGGGCGACTGAAGCTCTATACTGGCCGCGTGCCGATGTTCGGACCGCTGCTCGCGTTGTTGGCCTGTCTGGGCCCGCCCGAGAGCGACGCGGCGGACAGCTACCGGCCGCCGCAGCCAAGCGCCGACGCTGAGCGCGACGACGTCGAGCCGATCTACGCGCTGCTGTCGTGCCGCTTGGGCGTCGGTCCGGCCTTTCATCCCAAGCTCACGCCGAACAAGGGGCTCGCGATCGACACGCGGTTTGGAGCGGTGTTCGTGATCCCGCCGATCTTCGCAGTGTGGCCGGAGATCGGCGGATCGTTTCAACAGCGCGAGGGCTTCGAGCGGGCGCTCGGCACCGTCGATCTCAACTTCGGGCTGCCGGCGTTCTTGTACTACGGGGTCGGGTTCATGGGTGGCGTGGAGGGCCAGGCTCGGCTGCTCGGCGTGCGCCACGGGCTGGATCTGCGCTTCTTTCAGGTGTTCGGGATCGCGGTGATGCACCACGCCACCGACACGCCGCGACGCGGGCTGCAGCACGAGGTGCAGCTGATGTTCTCGTTGGACGCGCTCGCCTTGGTGCCGCTGGCCGGCAGCAAGAGCACGATCTTCGAAGTCGGCTCGCGACGGCTGCGAGGTTAGTCGCGCGGAGGTAGACGCACGAGCCAGAGGCCGGCGCGCTCGCCTTCCACGATCGAGTACATCACCACATCCTCCCCGACGGCGGGTCCCACCGCCAGCGGGGACGCGAGCACGCCCCGTTCGATGAGCCGCTCCTCGAAGTCGTCGACGACGATCAAGTTGCCGATCGCGTTCCTGTCGAGGTCGATGCCGGTGACCAGGCGACCGTCGGGCATGAGCTCGTGCATCTGGGTCGCTCGATTGGCGAACAACTCCGGCCGACCGCCGTCACGGATCACCCACACCTCGCTCTCGGCGAGGTACCTGTCGCCGCCAGCGGCGGGCAACAGCGCGAGGGCGCGCGGCTCATGCCAATAGGAAATGCCCGGGTTCGAGAACCACGCTTGCAAGCTCACGATCTCGCCGGTCTGCACGTCGAGGGTTCCGAACGGGCCGTCCTCCCCGAAGCGCACGACCAGGTGCCGATCGTCGTCGAGCATGTAGCGAGGCTCGATGGTCACGTCCACGTCGACGTGGCTGAGCGATGGCAGCTGAAACAGGCGCAAGACCAGCTCGTCGTCGACACGAACGGGCAGTTGCACGATCCCACTCTCGATCCAGTTGGTCGCGCCGAGATGAGCCGAGGTCAGCGACCCGTGGCCGAGCGAGCTGAGCTGCGCTGTGGTGCGGTCGAGCAGCGTGATCTCGCCTTCGGGGTTGTCGGGATCGCCGTTGCTCGATGCGATGCCCTGCCACAGCACGTAGCGCGCCGAGTAT
>DATLLB010000421.1:0-15596 GCA_035538075.1 Enhygromyxa sp. | reverse complement strand
AGGGAGTGACGGGGTACTCGACCGAGGCGTCGACCTTGGAGTTCTCGTCCTTCTTGGTCTTCTTCTTCTTCTCCGTCTCGTAGACGCAGACACCCTCTTGGTTGAGCTTGCAGGACTTCTTCTTGCCGCCGGTCTCGTCGTACTCGAGGTGGTTCTTCATCGCGAGCATCTGCGCGAACGCAGCGTCGGAGGTGTACTTGCCCTCGGGGTCGAGCTCGAGCGTCTTGACGAACTGGTCGTGGGCCTTCTTGAAGTAGTCGAGGCCCTTCTGCCGCTGGTCCTTGTCCTTGCTGTTGTAGTTGTTGCTGGCCAACGCCCACAGCAGCTCGGCGTAGTAGTACTGGAGCTCGTAGCCGTCCTTGTCACCCGGGAAGGTGTTGAGGAACACCTGGTAGGCGTTCTCGGCGAGCTCGTAGGTGCGATCCAGCTTGGTCTTCTCGGCCTCGTCGTGCCAGACCGTCGCCATCTGCTTCATGGTCGCGAGGGCGTTGTCCTTGCACGTCTTCTTGACGGCCTTCTTGTAGTCGCCCTTGTCGAACTTCACCCAGTACTTGCCGAGCTCCTCGGTCTCCTTCCACTGGACTTCCTTGTTGTCGGTCGCCAGGGTGTTGACCACGATCTTGCCCTGCCAGTCGCAGGTCAGCGGATCGTCGGGGAACAGGCGCTGCAGCTCCTTGTAGATGAAGGTCGACTCGGTGTACTGACCGTCGCCGAAGTACTGGTTGGCCAGTAGCTCCATCATCTTGCGGGCGTCTTGCTCGTCCTTGCCGGGGCCGTTGCCGACCTTGTCGAAGAACTCCCACGCCTTCGACGGCTTCGACGCGTGCACATAGGCGCGGACGAGGTCACGACGGGCGTCACGACGCAGCTGCTTGCCGTTGGCCTCCGACCCGGCGCGGCCCTCCTTGGTCGCGTTGATGGTCGCGACGAAGAAGTTGAGGCTGTCGGCGTAACGAGCATCGAACTCGCCGATCGGGTTGAGGTGACACCACGCGAGCTTGTACAGCGCGTAGGCGTAGACCGGGCTGTCCTTGAACTGGATGACGCGCTCGTAGAGGCGCACCGCGTTCCCGATCTGACCCTTGCCGTAGTAGTAGTCGGCGAACGCGAGGTAGGCCTGAGCGATGTACGGGCTCTGCGGGAAGTCGTTGATGAGGCGCTGGTAGGCGGCCTGCATCTTCTGCTCTTCACCGAGCTCGCCGAGCTCGAAGGCGTAGTAGTAGAGCGCCTCGTCCATCCGCTTGTAGGACGCGAACTTCGGGTTGTTGACCAGCGCCTCGTAGACGCGCGCGGCCTTCTCCGAAGAGTCCTTCGCGTCCTTCATGTGACGCTTCTGCTGCTCCTTGAGCTGCTTGGCGAGGTCGCCCTTCTTGTTGTCCTCGGCCTCGTAGATCTTGTCGTAGAGCGAGCCAGCCTGGAGATCGAAGTAGGCCTTCTTCTCGAGGTAGTGGTCGGCGAGGCGGAACAGGTAGTCGGGGTACTCGGGATCGCTCTCCTCCGAGGTCTTGATCAGACGCACGAGGAATTCGATCTGCTTGTCGGCCATCTCCTGCTCGACGGCCTTGCGCTTGGTCGCGAACTGCTGGCCGTCCATCATCTGGACGCCGCGCTCGCGCTCCTTCTTGACCTGCTCCTGCTCTTCTTTGAACTTGGTGTCGAGGAGGTCCGACTGCGCCTTGGCCTTCTGCGACTTCCGTTCGTAGCGAACGGAGCTGTCGGGCTCCTGCGCCCGACCGACGTCGGCAGTCAGCAAGAGCGCGACGACGCTGCTGGCCGTCAGCAGACCGATAGTGCGAGACCTGTGGGATCGATTGTGCGACCGCATGTTGGACTTCTCCTGGAGGTGTGGGGCGACGCTGGGGGCGCCCCATCACCTCGATTGAATCGTGTGTTCGAAGCTTCGTTCAGGACGGGAGGTGAGCCGCGGATGCGGCGTTACTCGGTACACACGCTGGTGACGCGGTAGTAGTAGTAGCCGAGCTCGTCCTGCCAATATTCGCCGTTGTAGTTGTAACGCTCTTCTTCCGGGCCGGGCTTGATCTTCTTGTCCTCGGACGCCGCGTTGTCGTTCTCGAGCTTCTTGAGCTTCTCGACGATCTCGTACTCGACCTTGATCGCCTCTTTTTCGAGGTTCTTGATCTCGGTGATCTGAGCGTTGATTCGCTGACGCGCCTGCGCACCGGTGCGCTCCTTGGCGATCGACAGCGAGAGATCGAGGTTCTCGAGCAGCAGCACGCCAAGGCCACCCGACTGGAACTCGGAGCTCATCTCCTTGAACAGAGTGTCCTGCTCGTAGACGAGGCGGTTCACGTAGTCGTAGTACTTCTCCAGGGTCTTATCCTGAAGCGACTTGCGGGCGACCATCTCGACGAAGGGCTCGAGATCCGAGGTGCCCTCGCGGATCTTCACGGACAGCTCGAACAGCTGGAAGTCCTCGGGCGCCTGGTTGAGCAGCTCGGTGAGGTCCTGCTTGGTCTGCACGTAGCGCGAGCTGAACTCCTCGATCGAGGCCTTGGCCTGCGCGTAGCGGCAGTTGAAGTAGTAGGTCACCGCCTTGAGGATCAACGCCTCGGGGTAGAGGTAGTCGTAGAAGAACGGCGCGTTGAGGGTGTGGATGTACCCGAGCGTCCGCTGGTAGTGCATGTTGTCGTTGTCGGGCTCGACCTCGACGAGGCGGAACTCCGACCACGAAGCCGCGAACACGGCATCGAGCCAGTACGGCGACTTGATGCTGATCTTGTTGAAGTACTTGAGCGCCGTGTCGAACTTGCCGACCTGATAGAAGATGTAGCCGAGCGCGATGTTGGCGAGCTCTTCGAAGCGCTGGTTCTGATCGGCGAAGTCGAGCTCGGCCGTCGAGATGCCGAGCCGCAGCTTCTTCTTGTCGGACATGCGCGCGAGCTTGCGAGCCTCGCGGTTCTTCTTCTTGCCCTGCATCTGCCGGAGCTCGGCGTTCTTGCGGAGCACGTTCTTGAACGCCTCGACCGCCTCGGGGCCGTGGTACTCGCGGGTCTCGGCGACGCCGAGGAAGTACTGGGCCGGGATGAAGTAGTCGCTCTCGCGCGGCACCTGAGACAGCAACGCGATCGCCTGACCGAGATCGCCGTTGTTGTAGTGGTAGCGGCCGAGCAGGAAGTAGAGCTCGTCGCGGACCGAGTCGAAGGCTTCGTTCTCGAGATCCTGCGGTCGGTAGGTGCCGACCTTCTCGAGCACGCCTGCGCCCTCGGGCAGCTTGCGACTCAGCGACGCGAGCCACGGCAGCGTGAGCTGGTGATACGGGTGGCTCGGACCGACGGTGACGATCTCGTCGAACACCGCGAGCGAGCCGGCGAAGAAGCCCAGCTGGAACAGCGACTTGCCGAGCCAGAACTGCGCGCGCGTGGTGTCACCGGCTGCGCCGCCGTAGGCGATCTTGTGAAAGACCAGCGCCGCGGCTTCGTAGCTCTCGGCCTTGTAGGCCTCTTCGGCTTGGTTCTGCTCGGGGCTCGGCTGCTGCTGGCCTCCGGGCGGAACCGGCGGGCCATCACCTCCGGGAGGCAGCGGCGGTCCACCTCCGGGAGGCGGCGGCGGGCCATCTTGCTTGTCACCGCCGGGAGGAGCCGGCGGCCCTCCACCAGGAGGAGGCGGCGGAGCGGCGTAGGCCGAGACCGACGCGACTCCGAACGCGAGGCCAACAAGGAGCGGGAGTGACTTGAGCAGGCTGAGCTTTTTCATCGCGATCGCTTGCGCGTTGGACCCATGTAAGGGCGATGGGGACCTTACCAGCGGCTCGTCAACGATCGCAAGCGCGTCCAGCAAGGTGCGTGGCGCATTCGAAACCCACGCAGTCGGACGCGAATGCGGACCTGGTAGGGATCGGCACCGGTCTTTCAGCCCGGCTCCCCGGGCGTGAAGACAGTCCAGCCGCGCAGCCGCGTGAAGAGAATCCGGATCGGCGATGGCGCGCCGACGCGTTCGAGGGGGTCCTCCCGACACGGGCGCGAACCAACGGGGGGTTCCCGCCAGCGATCTAGGAGTGTTGGATTTTTTCGATCCCGCGGCTCCGGCCGATCGTGAGGCGAGATCCCATAGATCCGTTCAGCCAGCCGTCTTTGGCCGCCCAACTCGCGTTTCGGCGCGCGCGAACACCGTATCGTGGGTGAGAGCGCACTTGACCCTAGAAACCCGGCGTGTAGGATGCCGGGAGCAGCGCTCCTGGGCCCGGTTGCGTCGGGTCCACAGAATCCCCGAGATTCTCGGTGTCCACACGGACACAACCGGGTTGCTCCGACGGAAGACCGTTCGATGCTCATGTCTCGCATCCAGTCCACCTTGTTCGCCACAGCGTTCCTCCTCGGCGGCGGCCTGCTGCTGACGGCGTGCCCTCAGGGCGACGTCGGAGCGCCTTGCAATCACGGCACCGTCGAAGCTCCGTCGAGCAAGCTGGTGACCTTCCCCGCGCTCTCGTGCAGCGATCTGCTGTGTGTGTACGGCGAAGAGAAGACCGTGCCCGAGACGCCTTGCGACGACGACGGCGACTGCAATGCGCAGGCCGGCGAAGAGATCTTCGAGTGCGTCACCGGTTCGTGCAAGCTGAGCCTCGACTACGTGCTCGCGCGCTCGATGTGCTCGAAGACCTGCGAGACCAACGACGACTGCAACAACACCGGGCTCAACAATCGCCCGGCCGTCGATGACGACGAGACCGCTTGCGCGACCGGCTTCTCGTGCACGGTGCTTCAGCGGCTCGGGCAGTTCTGCTGCCAGAAGCTGTGCGTGTGCAACGACGACCTCGACACGCTCGACGATCTCGAGGACGACTGCCAGCCGAACGTCGGCGACGCGTGGGAGGACTGCTTCGGCGAGGACGCGATGACGACCATGGGCGGCTGAGCCCACCTCGCTCGCGTTTGAAGAGCCCGGCCATGCGCCGGGCTTTTGCGTTTTACGATCTCGAGATGACGACGAGATGAGCGGCGACGAGAGCACGCGCGTGCGTGGGCAACACGGCGAGCAGCAGGCGGCAGATCACCTGCTTCGCCGCGGGCTCGAGATCCTCGCGCGCAACGTGACCGCGGCCGGTGCCGAGCTCGATCTGATCGCCCGCGACGGCGAGACGATCGTGTTCGTCGAGGTCCGCAAGCGCAGCGACGATCGGCTCGGCCATCCGCTCGAGACCATCAACGCGCACAAGCAGAGCCGCATCCGCCGAGGCGCGACCGGCTGGCTGATTCAACAAGGACTATGGGAGCGCACGCCCGTACGCTTCGACGTCGTCGCGATCGTGGGCGACGACGTCGAGGCGATCGAGTGGCTGCGCGACGCGTTTTGAGCCGGAGCGCGGCTCAATCGTTGCCGGTCTCGGGCGCAGCGGTCGTGGTCTTGTAGTCGCCGACCTTGCGCTTGATCCTCGCGGCGTTGCCTCGACGATCACGCAGGTAGTAGAGCTTCGAACGACGGACCTTGCCGCGGCTGACCAGCTCGATCTTGGTCACGCGCGGCGAGGCCAGCGACCACACACGCTCGACACCGACGTTGTCGGTGACCTTGCGGACCGTGAACGAGCCGCGCAGGCCCTTGTTCTTGCGGTGGATGCAGACCCCCTCGAAGACCTGAATGCGATCCTTGCCACCCTCGGAGATCAGGGCGTGGACGGCAATGCGGTCGCCGGCTCGAAATTCGGGGAAGTCCTTGCGCGCGAGCTCTTGCTCGAGGTCGTGGATGATCGGGCTGCTGTGGCTCATGGCGAACTCTCTCAGGGTGAAGGGGCTCGACCGGGAGTTGCCGGGAGCAGACCTTCGGCCCGCATGACCTCGAGGGCTGCACGGGCGAGCGGCGCGAGGGGACCCGGCGCCGCGCGGGGCTGCGAAATGTCGATCAAAGCGGGCTCGATCGCAAGTCGCTGGCTCGTGCTTCGATCACGCGTGGGATCGAGCGCCAGCCACGCGGAGACCTGCGGGTCGGCGGGGCCGAACCACAGGATTAGCGGCGCTGGAGGCTGATTGGCCTCGTAGGCGAGCACATCGAGGACCACGCGGGGACCCAGCGCTGGCGCCTCGGCGCCGACCGACCCGACCCCGACCACCCAGGGATCTCGGCCGTGGCGCTTTCGAAGCGCGCGGCGGAGCTGCTTGAGATCTCTCATGCGGGGGCCCAGGCGCACGATCGTCCCAGGGAATTCCGAGGCGACGGCGTCGAGCTCGGCGTCGACCTCGGGCGGAGCGTCGCCGGGGATCGCTAGCGTGATCGGATGCGACGCGGGCAGCCGCCAGCGCGGCCGCAGCTCGGGGCGCAACGCCCAGGTCCGCAGGCACGCCGCGCGTCGACGCCAGCGCTCGATCGCCTGATGGTCACCGCCGAGCAGCACGGCCGGGACTCGTTGATCGCGAAACTCGGCCGGGCGCGTGTAGTGAGGGTGCTCGAGCACCAGGCCCGGACGCCACGCGTCGGGATCGTCCTGCGCTGGCGCATCGGCGGCGAAGCTCTCGGTCGCGATCGACTCGGGGTTGCCGAGCACGCCCTCGCGCAGGCGAGCGACCGCCTCGATGATCGCCGCAGCCGCGACCTCGCCTCCGTTGAGCACGAAGTCGCCGATCGACAGACACTCGTCGACGAAGCGCTCGCGGATCCGATCGTCGATGCCTTCGTAGCGCCCACACAACAGCGCGATGCGACGCTCGCCGGCGAGCCGCTCGGCCACGCGCTGATCGAAGCGTGCACCCGAGGGCGTCAGCAGGATCGTGTGCATCGGCCCCCGCTCGGCGATCACGGCCTCGAGCGCGGCCGCGACCGGCTCGGGCTTGATGACCATGCCCGCGCCTCCACCAAACGGCGCGTCGTCGACGGTGTGGTGGCGATCGTGGGTGAAGTCGCGGAAGTTGGTGCAGCGCACGATCACGAGCTCGCGCTCGATCGCCTTGCCCATCAGCCCGGTCGCAACGAAGGCCTCGATCGCGGCCGGGAAGATCGTGAAGACCTCGAACTGAAGGGCGTCGCTCATCGCTCGTCGCCGCCCGCAGGCAACAGCTCGTCGTGCACGTCGACGATCACGCGACGATCTTCGATCGCGACGAGGAACGGCGCGAACGCAGGCAGCAACCACTCGCGCCCGCGCAGGCGCACCTCGAACAGATCCTGGGCGGTGTTGCTGGTCACTCCGACGATCTCGCCGAGCGACTCGAAGCTCTCGTCGGCGCGACGTCGAACCACCTCGAAGCCGAGCAGATCGGCGAGATAAAATTCGTCGTCGTCGAGCTCGGGCAGATCTTCGCGGGCGATCCACAGCTCGCAGCCGCGCAGCTGTTCGGCGGCCTCGCGGGTCTCGACGCCCACCAACCACAGCCGCGCGCGATCACTGCCGGGCTTGAGCGCGCCGCGTTGGACCTCGAAATGAGTCACAGGCTCCGCGCCACCACGAGCGCTGAAGACGACGCGAACACCGGGCTCGAGCGCGCTCGACTCTGGATTGAACAGCTTGATCTCCAGGGCGCCTCGGACACCGTGCGGGCCCGTGACGTAGCCAAGCTGGAGATGGTTGGAGTCGAGCGGGCCCGACATCGACGACTATTCGAGGATCTCGAGGTCGGCCCGCTTGCGCACCTTGGACGACGCTGCGTTGAGGATCGCCCGCATGGCCTTGACCGTGCGGCCCTGCTTGCCAATGACCTTGCCTAGATCGTCCTTGGCCACGCGCAGCTCGAGCACGATGGTCTGCTCACCGGAGATCTCGGACACATCGACCTCATCGGGGTTGTCGACGAGGGCTTTGGCGATGAACTCGATGAGCTCTTTGAGCGAGACGTTGGCGGCGGACATGTCGAAGGGCCTCCGGGAGCGAGGAGCGAGCTGGAGCGGGGCGGGCAGGAGAGCCGTTTGGAGCATCCCACACCATCGCCGGCCCGGCAAAAGCGCAGTTGCCGGGAAGCCGTGATGCGGACCAACGGAACTGGCTGGAGGATGGCGTTTGCGGCCGAAACGGCTGGGCACAGCCAGCGCTCGATCGAACCACGCAGTAGACCCGGGGGCCCTCGAGCAACCCGGGTCTCATCTCGCGCCGACTTCGTCCGGCTCTACGCGCGGACGTCTGCGGTCAGCTCGCCGGCCTCAGCTTGCAGCAGGGGCCTTGCGCAGCAGTCGACGAACCGCGTCGGTGGGCTGGGCACCAACGCCGAGCCAGTAGTCGATGCGCGCGCGATTGAGGGTGACCGTGCCCTCTTTGGTCATCGGATTGTAGGTACCGAGCTTCTCGAGAAAGCGCCCATCTCGGGGCGAGCGAGCGTCGGTGGCGACGATTCGGTAGAAGGGGCGCTTCTTGGCGCCACCGCGAGCGAGCCTGATCTTGACGGCCATTGGTGTCTCGTAAAAGAATTCGATCAGCCCTGTGGCTGAAGGGTGGGCGAGGCTATCCTCGGGCTCGTGCGCCGTCAACCGAGGGGCCGCAGTTCGCAAGCCCCCGCCAAACGGCCTAACCGCCTCTATTTTCGAGTTTTCGAGCGAGAGCGCCTGGTTCATGAGTGATCGCATGACGACGCGAGCCGCGACCTTGTCGGTCGCAACGCTTTTTCTCGTGGCCGGGCTCGGGCTCGCGGCGTCGATGCCGTTGGGTTGCAATCGCAACCCCGACGGCAGCACCGCCTCCGCAGACAGCGCTACGCCTGAGCCACCCGAGCCCAAGGAGGCGGCGCGCGTCGAGATCGATCTGTTCGCGTTTGGTCGTCAGCTCGGGACCATCGCGCCGTGCGGCTGCACGACCGAGCCGCTCGGCGGGCTGCAGTTCGCGTTCGGCTACATCGAAGCCCACTCGGAGGCGGGGCGGCGGTTGATCCTCGAGCCGGGCTCGTTCTTGTTTCCGGATCCCGACGGCGCCGAGGCGCCGACCGACGAGGCCGCGTGGGCGCAGGCGCAGCAGCGTGCCGAGCTGCTGCAAGGACGCTTCTCGAAGCTGGATGGGTTGGTCTCGGGGCTCGGGCCGACCGACTTCGCGTCGAGCTCGTCGGTTACGGCGCTGCCGAGCTTGCCGCTGCCGCGGGTGATCGCAAACCTCGAAGCGGGCGTGGCGGTGACGACGACCGAGCGGCAACGGGTGATCGAGCTCGGTCATGGTTTGTCGGCGGCGGTGACTCAGGTGGTCGATCCGCAGCTCGGCGAGGCGGCTCGCGCGACCGCGTGGGGCAAGGATTTTCCGGCGCTCGCGGATCCGGTCGCGGCGCTGCAGGCTCTCGCGCCGGAGCTGCAGAAGGCCAACCTGCAGATCGTGATGGTGCACGGGCCTCGCTCGCTGGCCGAGACCATCGCGCGCGAGGTCGAGGGGCTCGACGTGGTGGTGATGGGCGGGGTGATCGACAACCCCGAGCGCGGCCGGCTGGGCAGCGCGCCGGTGCAGATCGGCAAGACGTGGCTGCTCGAGCCCGGCGATCGAGCGCAGACGATCTCGCACCTGACCCTATCGATCGATGCGTCGCTCGAGCCGGGCGTGTTGCCGGAGTCGTGGACGCTGGTCCCGGCCCGCAGCGCTCGCGAGGCCGAGCTCGCGCGCGTGGAGGCGAAGCTGGCCAAGTTCGCGGCCGATCCGGCGGCCGATCCGGCGTTCATCGGTCGGCTCGAGGCCGACCGCGATCGCCTCCGTGCGGAGCTCGAGAGCCCCGCGATCCCGCCCGACGTCCAGGTCGCGTTGATCCCCGAGCAGGTGAAGGTCACGTGCAAGCTCGAGAGCGACGGGACCGCCGAGCAGGCGCTGCGCGACTACGACGGCTGGGTGGCCGAGCGCAACCGCGAGCGCTTCGCCGGGGTCAAGCCGCCTGCTCCGCCGGCGGGCCAGGCGAGCTACGTGGGCATCGACGCCTGCGCCGACTGTCACGACGAAGCCGTGGCGCAGTGGAAGACGACCGTGCACGCGCGCGGCTACCAGACGCTCGTCACGGCCAACAAGCAGTTCGATCTCTCGTGCGTGGGCTGCCACGTGACCGGCTTTCGTGCGCCGGGCGGCAGCGAGGTGGTCGAGAACCACCACCTGCAGTCCGTGCAGTGCGAGCAGTGCCACGGGCCCGGCAGCCTGCACGTCGAGGATCCGAGCAGCGCCAACATTCGGCTGCAGGCGCCGAGCAGCGTGTGCCTGAGCTGTCATACGCCCGAACATTCGGACACGTTCGAGTACGAGGCCTATCTGCGTGACGTGTTGGGTCCCGGCCACGGGGCGGAGGCGCGAGCCAAGCTCGGCGACGGCCCGACCGGTCGCCAGCTGCGGGCGGCGGGACTCGAAAAAGCCGGCGGCGGCTGCAAGAAGATGTAGCTGGGCCGCTGGGCCGCCCAGCTCGTGCGAAAGCCCCATGTAAGGCCGCTCACATGCGAGGAGCGGTCGCAGGCTTGGAGTCGTGGCGCGCGGCAAGTAGACACCGGCCGTCTCCACGGGGCCCGTCGGCGGCGAGCCGGTCCGCTTCGGACCAAGAAGCACCTACCCGACGGCCTCACAACCACGAGTCGCAGCGCGGCCTCGCAAGAGATCGCGGTGCGAAAGCTACAACGAGGAAATCGAAATCATGTCCGAGACTCAATACGGCAAGCTCACCGCCAAGGTCCG
This sequence comes from Enhygromyxa sp., assembly GCA_035538075.1. Lineage (GTDB taxonomy): Bacteria > Myxococcota_A > Polyangia > Nannocystales > Nannocystaceae > Plesiocystis. The sequence goes on along the minus strand of DATLLB010000421.1, from coordinate 5,041 downwards.
ACCCGCGTCGGGCAAGGGCGTCGCTCGCAAGCTCCGGGCCGATGGCCTGATCCCCGCGGTGCTCTACGGCAAGGGCCAGGGCAACCTGATGTTGACGGTCAGCCCCCGCGAGCTGCGGCGCGCGATGGATCCCCAGCGCAAGCTCAACACCTTCTTCACCATGACCATCGATGGTGACGGCGGGCAGACGATCGAGCAGTGCGTGCTGACCGATTACCAGGCTGATCCGATCCGCGACGAGTTCCTGCACGTCGACTTCCTGCGCGTCGATCCGGAGTCCGAGGTCGTCGTCAAGATCCCGGTCGAGTACGTCGGCCGGGCCGTCGGTGTGGTCGCGGGCGGCAAGCTGCGGACCTACCAGCGCACCGCTCGGATCGCCGCCAAGCCGGCTCAGATCCCGGTCAAGCTGACCGTCGACGTCAGCGCGCTCGGCTCTGGCGAGACGCTGCGCATGAAGGATCTGCAGCTCGAGCACGCGCGACTGCTCGAGCACCCGAACGTCGTCGTCGCGATGGTCGAGCCGCCGCGCGTGGCCAAGGCCGTCCCGGGCGAAGGCGACAAGAAGGCCGCCGCGCCCAAGAAGAAGTAGTCGTCGCGTCCCTGCCCCGCCCACTCGCGAGCGTTCACGATGTCGGACTCACCCTGGCTGATCGTCGGTCTCGGCAACCCCGGGCCCGAATACGCCAAGCACCGCCACAACGTCGGCTTCATGGTCGTCGAGCGGTGGGTGGATCGGCACGTCACGCCCGGGACCGGCGGGGCGTCCTGGAAGTCGCAGTTCAAGGGCCGAGCCACGACCCTCCACGCGCCCGCGCCGATCGGCCGCTGCGTGGTCCTCGAGCCGCAGACGTACATGAATCGCAGTGGCGAGAGCGTGCGCGCGGCGGTCGACTTCCACGGCACGCCGGTCGAGCGCATGGTCGTCGTGCACGACGAGATCGACTTCGAGCTCGGTCGTATCGGGCTCAAGCGCGGGGGTGGCCACGGCGGCCACAACGGCCTGCGCGACATCATCAAGCACCTCGGCAACCCCGGCTTCGCGCGGGTGCGGGTCGGCGTCGGCCGTCCCAAGCACGGCGAGGTCGCGGACTGGGTGCTCTCCAATTTTTCGGGTGAGGACGCGGCCATGGTCGCTGATCTCATCGATCGGGCCGAGCAGGCCCTGACCTGTCTGCTGGCCGAGGGCATCGCCTCGGCCATGAACCAGTTCAACCGCACACCCGCCGAAGCCTCCTGAGCGCAAACCAGCGCTCGGGAGGCAGGCGGACAGCTCAACTCTCTCCAAGGATCTTCCACCGTGAACCCCCAACAGCTGCTCCTCGCCATTCCGGCGGCCGGCTTGCTGGCGTTGATCTACGCCGCCGTGACCTCCTATTGGATCAAGGGGCGCGATCCCGGCAACGAACGCATGAGGACCATCGCCACGCAGATTGAGCGTGGCGCGATGGCCTTCCTCCGGTCCGAGTACACCGTGCTCGCCGGCTTCGTCGTGATCGTGGCCCTCGGCCTGTTCTTCCTCAACCGCTCCGAGCCGACCTCGGATCCTCTGGTCGCGCTCTCGTTCGTGCTCGGCGCGTGTGCGTCGGGCCTGGCCGGGTTCTTCGGCATGCGCGTCGCGACCAAGGCCAACGTCCGGACCGCGGCCGCGGCCCGGACCGGCCTCGCGCCCGCGCTGCAGATCGCCTTCCGCGGCGGCTCGGTCATGGGCATGAGCGTGGTCGGCCTCGCGCTGCTCGGGCTCGGCTCGCTGTTCTGGTTCTACATCGGCCAGTTCAACGTCGACGTGAACAACGCCGACTCGCCGCTCAACACCTTCTTGTTCTCGAAGGTGATCAACGTGCTCGCCGGCTTCTCGATGGGAGCCTCGTCGATCGCGTTGTTCGCCCGCGTCGGCGGTGGCATCTACACCAAGGCCGCTGACGTCGGCGCCGACCTGGTCGGCAAGGTCGAGGCCGGGATCCCCGAGGATCACTTCCTCAACCCGGCGACCATCGCCGACAACGTCGGTGACAACGTCGGCGACGTCGCGGGCATGGGCGCCGACCTGTTCGAGTCCTACGTCGGGGCGATCATCGGCGCGATGATCCTCGGCGCGGTCGCGATCAACGGCACCTACGAGGCGACCGTACTGCCGCTGGTGCTGGCCGCGGTCGGCATCGTGGTCTCGATCGCCGGCACCTTCATCGTCCGCACCAAAGAGGGCGGCAACCCGCAGCTGGCGCTCGACATGGGCTCGTTCGGAGCCGCGGGCGTGATGTTGGTGTTCAGCTACTACATCATCGACTACTTCGTGAAGTCGGCGGGCGGCATCCGCTTCGCCGAGTTCGACGCGCCGCTGCAGACCCTGCACCTGTTCTACCCGATGGTCGTCGGCTTGATCGCCGGCGTCGCGATCGGTCTGGTCACCGGCTACTACTGCTCGAAGCACCGCAAGCCGGTCGACACCATCGTCGAGCAGTCGAAGACCGGTCCGGCGACCAACATCATCGCGGGCATCGGCGTGGGCTTCGAGTCCACCGCGATCCCGATCGTGCTGATCGTCGCGGCGATCTACGTGGCCAACCTCTACGCGGGCCTCTACGGCGTCGCGCTGGCGGCCCTCGGCATGCTCTCGACGACCGGCATCCAGCTGGCCGTCGACGCCTACGGGCCGATCTCGGACAACGCGGGCGGCATCGCCGAGATGTCCGGTCTGCCCCCGCAGGTGCGCGAGCGGACCGACAACCTCGACGCGGTCGGCAACACCACCGCGGCGATCGGCAAGGGCTTCGCGATCGCCTCCGCTGCGCTCGCGGCCCTCTCGTTGTTCGCGGCCTATCGCGCGCTGGCGCTCGGCAGTGAGCAGATGCTGCTGACCGATCCCGACGTGCTGATCGGCTTGCTGATCGGCGGCATGCTGCCGTTCCTGTTCTCGTCGATGGCCATGAAGGCGGTCGGCGACGCGGCGATGGACATGATCGAAGAGGTCCGTCGGCAGTTCCGCGACATCCCGGCGCTGCGCAAGGCGCTGACGCTGGTCGCCAAGGCCGAGGAAGAGAACCGCGCGCTGACCGAGGAAGAGGACGCCGAGGTCCAGGCCGCCGGCAAGAAGACCGAGGTCGAGAAGTGCGTGGCGATCTCCACCAAGGCCTCGATCAAGCGCATGATCATGCCCGGTCTGCTCGCGGTCGTGGCTCCGCTGGTGCTCGGCTGGTGGTCGGCCCATGCACTCGGTGGCCTGCTCGCGGGCACCCTGGTCACCGGCGTGATGCTGGCGATCTTCATGTCCAACGCGGGTGGCGCGTGGGACAACGCCAAGAAGCAGGTCGAGGAGCAGAAGAAGGACGCCAAGGCCAACACGGGCAAGGGCTCCGATCGGCACAAGGCCGCCGTCATCGGTGACACCGTCGGCGACCCCTTCAAGGACACCGCGGGTCCGAGCTTGAACATCCTCATCAAGCTCATGACCATCGTCGCGGTCGTGATCGCGCCGCACATCAACCCGAATCGCGAGCAGGTCGCCGAGACGGCTCGTCAGCTCCAGGCCCAGGCGGCCGAGACCGGAGCGGCCGAGGCCGGCAAGGCTGGCGACAAGGCTGGCGACAAGGCTGAGGACAAGTGACCCATTAGGTTGCCCCAAGGGCCAACGCGGTCTGACCGCGCTGACCTTTGGACCAGCGAATTCGAGGCGGTGGAGCCCTGCTCCACCGCTTTTCGCAATTTTGCGATCGCTCAAATTCGCGTTCGTAAGCCGGTATAGCTATCCGATTTGACACCTTGTGAACCGTATTGTCGAGCCGCGGCCACGTATCGGGCAGGAGCTCACCATGCCCGACGTGCCGTTTATCAGCAGCAACTCTTCACCCAGTGCCAACGCCGAGCCGATGTCCCCGACTCCGAAGCTCTCGGTCGTAGCGCTGCGCGAGCGCAAGAAGGACCAGACGCGCGAAGCACTCGCCCGTGCCGCGATCGAGCTGTTCCAGGAGAAGGGCTACGAAGCCACAACTGTCGCCGAAATTGCCCGGGCCGCGAGTGTGTCGCGGCGAACCTTCTTCCGTTACTTCCCAACCAAGGACGCGCTGTTGTTCGTGGACAACAGCGACCATCTCGAGCGGTTCCGCGAGCTGTTGGACGCCCGCGAAGCGGATGATGGGATTGTCGATCCGATCCGTCGTGCGTGCCTCGCTCGGGCCGAAGACTATATGCGTGACCGTGACCAAGTCGTCGCGCGCGCTCGGATCATCGAGTCCTCGCCCGGCCTCAGCAAGCAGGAGCGCCAGCAGGACCTGCTCTGGGAGCAGGCGATCGCCGAGGCGTTGCTGGCCACGCGGCGGCGCAGCCCGATCGCCGAGCGTAGGGCTCGGATGTTGTCGGGAGCGATCGTCGGGGCCATGCGGGCCGCGATCAACGAGTGGCAGCGGCTCGACGGCAGCGCGGACTTGGTCCGCCTGACCAGCGAGGCGCTCGACCTGTTCGACCTGCGGGACCTCGACTTGGAGGCCGTGTCGAAACTCGAGCTGGTCCCCGCGAACTAATCGGGGCCGCTCGTAGATATCCGATATCCCTTTACTCGCATCGCAGCCCGGGTTTGTTGCAACCTGGGCTGCGATGACGACGATCCCTGCACGCGGCTCGACCCCCGAACAGATCGCCGCGCGACTCGAGAGCTATCGTGACGCCGATCTCGACTGGCGCTCCGGCAAGGTCTGGGCGTACATGTTCGATCCCGGCGAGACCGCCGAGCGCGTGATCAAGCAGGCCTATATGGCCTACTTGAGCGAGAATGGGCTGGATCCGACCGCGTTCCCGAGCCTGCTGCGGCTCGAGAACGAGGTGGTGGCGATGGCCGCAAACCACCTCGGCGGCGACGCGGAGGTGGTCGGCAATTTCACGAGCGGCGGGACCGAGAGCATCTTGCTGGCGGTCAAGGCTGCGCGCGACTGGGCCCGCGCGCGTCGACCCGAGCTCGCGCGCTCGGCCGCGCGACCGAAGATGATCCTGCCGGTCACCGCCCACGCGGCGTTTCACAAGGCCGCGCACTATCTGGATCTGGAGAAGGTGC
>DATLLB010000420.1:0-4644 GCA_035538075.1 Enhygromyxa sp. | reverse complement strand
CTTCGCCGAGGCTGCGCGGGCCGGCCTGCAGACCTGCCCCGAGGTGCCCGGCGTGCGCGAGCTGTTGCTGGCGCTCGCGCGCCGCAACGTGTCCGTGCACGTGGTCTCCGGCGGCGACGAAGCCGAGGTCCGCGAGGCGCTCGAGCAGCGCGGGCTCGCAGCGCTGATGACCGGCATCCACGGCAGCCCCACGCCCAAGCGCGAGCACCTCGAGCGGCTGCGCGAGGAGGGCGAGCTGTTGCCCGGCGGCGTGTACTTCGGCGACGCCGAGCTCGACATGCAGCTGGCCGAGTGCTTCGGCCTCGAGTTCGTGTTCGTGGCCGGCGTCAGCGACTGGCAGCAGGGCAGGGAAGTGGTGCCGCAGCGCGGACACCGGGTGATCGAGGATTTCTGCGGGTGATCGCCGCGTCAGCGACTCTGGCGGGGGTCGGCGTAGATCGCATCGACGGGAATCTGCACGCCCTTCGAGGGCAGCTCGAGCACCTGGCCGGCGGTCACGGTGCGAAGCACCCACTCGTCGCCGTTGCGGCGGAAGACCTCGATGTACGGCGAGTCTTGCGAGACCAGTACGTACTCGCGCAACGACTTCAAGTGCTGGTAATGCCGAAACTTCTCGCCGCGGTCGGATGCCTCGGTGGAAGGGGACAGAACCTCGATAATCACCGTTGGATTGGTGATCGCGTTGCGATCGATCTTTGAAAATTCATCAGGCCCGCAGACGACGAATACGTCGGCGTAGGTCGTGCGGTTGGTCGCGTCGATGCGGATCTTGAGGTCGCTGCCATATACGGCACATCCCTTGGCGCCCAGGGCTGCGCGTAGTTCGGCTCCCAATGACATCGCCAACATCGAATGACGGGACGTCCCGCCCGCCATCGCGTACACGGCTCCGTCGACGAACTCGTAGCGTTGCTCGGGGGAGCTGGCCTCGAGCTCGAGGTACTCGGCGTAAGTCGAACGCAGGGCAGCTTCGGCCATGCTCGGCAGTATATCCCGCTCGGACTAAGCCGTCTCGCTCGGCGGCGGCGCAGCTCGGCGCGCGCGCCGAGGCTCGTAGGGTCGCTTCTCTCGTCGTGCCCGCTCCATGTCGACCAGATCCCGAAATGTGATCCCACCAATCTTGCGCCCCTGCAGCCCGTCGAGCTCCTCGAACAGCTCCGCCAGCGCATCGGCCCGCGCCGACTTCATGTCCCCGGCGTCGAACATGTGCAGCACCTGCCCGAGATCGATCTGCTCGAGCGGCCGCCCGGGCACGTAGCCCTGATCGTTCCCGAGCGCGACGATCAGCCCTGCGGCCTCGAGCTGGTCGGTGATCGCGACGATCGGCGCGAGCCCGATGTCGAAGCGCTCGTTGAGCTCGTCGACGGTCAGCGCAAAGCCGCCGTTGTTGCTGGCCGGCTGATTGTCGGGCTGCACGGCCGCGGCCTCGAGCTCCGCTCGCCGATCGAAGTTGTCGGCGATCGCCAACAACAGCCGCGCGGCCGTGCGACCCGGGAGCGGCAGCAGCCGCCGCTGGATGCGGTGGCGCGGCTGCACGTAGCCCTCGCGCGCGACCGAGGCACCGTGATGCACCACGAACGTGATCTCGGCCCCGAGCAGCACGATCATCCAGCTCAGGTAGGCCCAGACCACGAACACGGGCAGGATCGCCAGCGAGCCGTAGATGCCTTCGTAAGTATGGATGGCGACCAAGCTCAGGTAATTGCCGAACGCGACCTTGCCGATCTCGAACAGCGCCGCCGAGGTCAGCCCGCCGATCACCGCGGCCCGCCAGCGCACGGTCTGGTTGGGCAGAAAGCGATTGAGCAGCACCAGGCCGAGCCCGCTGGTGATGATCGGCGTGATCGCGAGCGTACCGATGCGCGCCAGCACCGGCTGCGCGAGGCTGTAGAACACGACGATCGGGCCGAGGCTCGCGAGCGTGTAGAACATCGTGAACTTGGCCACCAACGTGCGGCTCCGCGACACTCGCCAGATCTCGTTGACGGTCTTCTCGAGCGTCGAGAACAGCAAGAACGCGAGCACGACCACGACCAGCAGGCCCCAGCGACCGAGCTCCTGAATGTTGACGCCGGCCGCCAGCTCGACCAACGCGTCCGCGAGATCGATGGCGCGATCGGTCTCGGGTCCGAGCGCGTAGGCGACCTGCGTGATGAAGCGGGTGCCAAAGCTGGGATCGAGCTTGCCGATGAAGAACAGGATCACGCCGACGGTCGGCACCACGGAGAGCAGGGTTTGCAGCGCGAGCCCCGACGCCAGCGCCGAGCAGCGATCGGTGAACAGCCAGCGCCGCACCGTGTAGACGGCGAGCAACCACAGCCGGCGCCCGGCGCTGGGCTCATGCTCGGGCTCCGTCGGGATCAACCAGTGCTGCAGTCGGTTGAGCCGCGCGCGGATGGTCTGGACGCTGATCGAGTCCACGCTACTCGGCATTGTAGAGCACGAGCGCTGGCATGCGCTGGGGCCCCGTGCGACAGTCCCGGCGATGCGCAAGGTCGTCTTCGCCGCGCTGTTGCTCGGGCTCGGTCATGCGCTGGCCTGTGAGCGCACCTCCGCTGGCCGATCGGTGGGGACGCCGGACGCGGCGGGTGGTGAGGTGGTGGCGGCCGACGAGACCATCGACATCGCGGCGCGTGCCGACGAGCTCGCACACCGGTTCATCATCCTCGACGGCCACGTCGACGTGCCGTACCGCGTGACCGAGACCCTGCGCGAAGGTGCAGCGGCGCCCCCGGTGCACGACCACACCGACGACGGCGACTTCGACTACCAGCGCGCCCGCCTCGGGGGCCTCGACGCGCCGTTCATGTCGATCTACACGCCCGCCGAGCTCGAGGCCGAGCCGGGCGCGAGCAAGGCCTTGGCCGAGCAGAGCATCGACTACGTGCTCGGGCTCGTGCGCGACCACCCCGACAAGTTCGCGCTGGCCGTGACCCCGACGCAGGTGCGCGAGAACTTCGAGCGCGGGCTGATCTCGCTGGCGATGGGCATGGAGAACGGCTCGCCGATCGAGGGCCAGCTCGGCAACCTGCGGCACTTCTACGATCGTGGAATTCGCTACATCACGCTCGCGCACAGCCTCGACAATCACATCTGCGATTCGTCCTACGACACCCGCCACACGCACAAAGGTCTGAGCCCGTTCGGCCGCGAGGTGGTCGCCGAGATGAACCGGCTCGGCATCATGATCGACGTCTCGCATGTGTCCGACGACACCTTCTGGCAGGTCGTGGAGCTGAGCGCGGTGCCGGTCATCGCCTCGCACTCTTCATGTCGCGCGTTCACGCCCGGCTTCGAGCGCAACATGAGCGACGCGATGATCGTCGCGCTCGCCGAGCGCGGCGGGGTCATCCAGATCAACTTCGGCAGCGGGTTCTTGAGCGCCGCCTACCGGGCCGCCGAAGAGCAGGCCCGCGCCGAGCTGCGCACGCTGTTCGACGAGCGCGGTACGACCTGGGACACCGCGGAGGGCAAGGCGATCATCGCCGAGTACCGGGCCAGCCACCCGATGCCGCGGGTCGACGTCTCGGTCGTCGCCGATCACATCGATCACGTCGTCGAGCTCGCCGGCGTCGATCACGTCGGGTTTGGCTCGGACTTCGACGGCGTCGGCGACAGCCTGCCCGAGGGCCTCAAGGACGTCTCGATGTACCCGAACCTGATTCGTGAGCTGCTCGAGCGCGGCTACACGGACGCGGACATCGAGAAGATCTGCGCCGGCAATGTCCTGCGCGTATGGCAAGCGGTCGAGGACTACGCGATCCCGCGGCGGTGATCTCCAGAGATCACCTGGCTGCGCAGATCAAAATTTCGTCCGATCGCACGCTGCTCGTTTGATCGCTGAACTTCGAATCACGCTGCGCTCGTGGGTCGAGAGCAGCAGCAACGACTTTGCGCCGGATCTTTGCTGCGATCGCCCGCGCCATGGTCCGATGTTCTCGCCGATGCAAATGAGTCTCGTGATGATCCAAGGCGATCTCCCCGATGCGGAGGTCGAGGCCATCTACGCCGATGTTGGCTACCGCGATCTCGCGGTCGTCGGCGAGCCCGTCCCCGGGATCGCTGTGCTTGGGTTGGTCGAGGATGAGCGCGAGCGCTGGCCCGCGCGCGAGTTCCTCCGCCACTGCCGCGACCAAGGCTGGACGGTGCTGGCCGACGAGTCGGGCCGCCTCGCGATGCTGTCGAGCGATCGCTGGACGGCGCTGGCCACCCGTCGTGGCGGTCGGGTGGTCGTGCTCCACGGCGAGCCCGACCCCGGCATGCGAGCCTTCGCCGTGCACTTCCCCGACGGCGGTCGCCGGGCCGTGGCCGTCTGCGAGGACGAGCGCGAGGAGATTGGCTCGCCGCTGCCGATCGAGGCCGCCTTTCGCAGCCCGTGGATCAGCGTCGACGACCTGATCACCCTGGTCTCGAGCATGGGCCTCGACTTCGAGCGCCTCAACGTGCTGCCGCCATATACGGTCACCGCTGCCGCGGTGACCTCTGGTTCTTGATGGAGGGCCGTCGCCGGCCCTCCCCCGCGCCGGGCGAACCCGTCGCGGGTCCCCTACCCACACGGGAGCCCCTGCGGGGCTCCTCGCTCCGGCGGGACTAGATGAGTTAAAAGGCTGGCGCGATCCTTGATGCTCACGCCAGCCTTTTAAC